>NZ_JBHJUK010000011.1:41501-113627 GCF_042266225.1 Kitasatospora sp. NPDC056181 | reverse complement strand
CGCAACAACCCGCTCCCACAACCCCGGCACCGCATCGAGCTCCGGCGAACGCACCGGCGCCACCGGCTCGAAGAACCCCACCAGACCCTTGTCCTCCGCCCTCGCCCCCAGCCACAGATCCTCCTCACCGATCGTCTTCGCCTTGATCGCCTTCGGCTTCGGCAAAGCCCCCTTCTCCAAATGCGGCACCGAATCCGGATTCGTCGGCCGCACCTCGATCACGATCTGCCGCTCATCCGCCATCCGCTGGAACTTCACCTGGTTCCCCACCGGAACACCCAGAACGTCCTCCGCGAACTGCGGCGACACCTCCACGAACCGCGCGTTCGCATCAGCCGCAGCAACGACCCCCGCCGGCACCTCGCCATAAACCCCACGACCGGAACGCACCGCACCCACCCGCACCCCCGGATCGCCGGAGCTGTTGCCGGTGCCGTGCTCGGCGTTGTCGTCCGCGCGGGTGGCCGGGCTGTTGTCCGTGCTGTTGTCCGTGCCGAGCACCTCGGCCAGCTCCCAGCGGTGGTCGGGGTCGTAGAACGGGTTCGGGACGAGGGACACGGTCTCCTCGTAGCTGCCGCTGTCCGGGTCCAGCCTGGTGCCCTCCACCAGCTCGACACCCACGATGAACTTGCCGCGGATGCCGCCGGGGAACGCGACCTCGTGCTCCAGCTGTGCCAACGGCGAGTGCGGGAGCGTCGCCAGGACGTCGATGCCGCCCGGGGCGTCGATCAGGAAGCGGTACTTCATGCCCCACGCGTCGTTCTGGTACGTCGCCGAGCGGGTGGTGCTCACGAACACCGAGTCCGTGTTGGCGTTCTTGTACTCCTCCAGGGACGGGTACTGGTCGGTGCCGCGCGGCCGGAACCCCTGCTCGAAGATCTCGATGAAGTCCTCGGAGGGCCGCTCCCGCTCCCAGCGGAACAGCAGGCTGCTGTCCCGGCGCCACATCAGCGGCCGGGTGTCGTCGTGGTCGTCCGCACGCAGCTCGGCGCGGTCGACGTCGTCGAACGCCGCCGTGGTGCCGTCACCAGGCATGGAGTCCCCGACCACCGCCGGACGCACCTCGGGCACGAAGCCGATCCGCAGGTCCGCCGCGGCGCCCTGGACCAGCCGGACGTTCCGTGCGGCGAGGGCCGCCGCCGCCTCCGGCCACAGTTCGACCGGAGGCCGTTCCTGCTGCTCGAACTGCGCGTACGGATGGAACTGCCCGCGCTCGTCGAGCTCCCCGTACCCCTGCAACTGGCCGTGGCCCTCCTCCTGGCCCTGCGAGGCTTGGTCGTGCGGGGAGTCGCCGTCGTCGCTGCTGTCCGACCAGTTGTTGTCCGGCTCGGCGCTCCTGGTCCCCCGCCGGGGGCCCGGTGCGATGCCAGGGACCGGCGCGGAGCCCGCGGACGGTGCCGCCGGAGCCGTCCGGCCGTCCGGGTAGAAGGTGCGGAACTCGCCCGCCTCCCCTCCCGGCCCCGGCTTCACGTAGAGCGTCGGTGCCTGGGAGCTCCCGGCCCCGTCGGCCGGCGCCCCCTCGGCGACGCCGGTCCGCCCAGTGGGGGCGTGCACCGGCAGGCCGATCACCTCGGCCATCGTCTGGGCGTGCTCGGCCGACTCACAGCTGAGCAGCACGATCGAGGCCGGCTTCCCGTTCGCCGCCGCGTCCTTGAGCGCGGCGACGCTGGGCCGGCGCCTCAGCAGGCCGGCGACCTCGTTCGCGCCGACCTGGTGCACGGCGTCCCCGTCGGTCAGACGGAGGTCGAAGCCGCTCCGGCCGGCGTGACCGGCGTAGAAGTACGCGTGCTTCGGCTCCCAGGGAACCGGCTGGACCGACCCGGTCGCCGTGCGCTCGTCCGTCCGGAGCTCGAACGAGTCGAGTTCGCGCAGCCGGCGGTAGGGCCGCTCCCGCAGAGCCCAGTCGCCGTCGTGGAACACCGCACGCCCGGCCGGGCGGCCGTCGAGCCCGACGATCGTCCGGGTGTGGATCTGCTCGTCGGGGACGGTGCGGCCGTCCGACGTCAGCACGGTGGCGGAACGGTCGCCCTGGCCCGGGGCGGTGTCGTCCGGCGACGACGGCCCGGGCCGGCCGGTCCTGGCCGGGGCACCGTCCGGACCGACCGGTCCGGTGGCACGGCCGCCGCCGTTGTCGGGACCGAACTGCCCGGCGGCGCCCTCGGTCCGGTGGACGGGGTCGTAGTACCGGTTCGGGACGAACGCCACCACGCTGTCGTAGCGGCCGTCTGCCTCGTTCAGCGTGACGTCGTCCACCACCTCGACGCCGACGATGAAGCGCCGGTCGATCCCTCCCGGGAAGGCGACCTCCTGCTCCGTCTCCGCCAGCGGCGAGTGTTCCGTCGCCAGGACGTCGATGCCGCCGGGGGCGTCGATCAGGTAGCGGTACTTCGTGCCCCACCCGGAGCTTTGGAACGTCGCCGAGCGTGTGGTGCTGACGAACGCCGAAGCCGGGTTGGAGTACTTGTACTCCCGCAGGTCCGGATAGAAGTCCGGGTCCCGCGGCACGAAGCCGGACTCGAAGATGTCCCAGTGGGACTGGCCGTACCGTTCCCGCTCCCAGCGGAACAGCAGGCTGCCGTCCCGACGCCACATCAGCGGCCGGGTGTCGTGCAGGTCCGCCAGCAGCTGACCGTGGTCGACGGGCGTGATCGCCGCCAGGGTGCCGTTGTCGGGCCTTCCGGGCCCGGCGAGCCGCGTACCCGGCTCCGGCACGGACCCGAGCGCCAGCTCGTCCGCCTGCGTCAGCTGAACGTTCCGCGCGTCGAACGCCGCCAGGGCCGTGTCGTCCAGCGTCACCGGAGGCTGCTCCGCCCCGTGCTCCGTCCCGAACTCGGAGCCGTACTCGGAGCCGCCCTCGGACACGTGGTCGCCGAGCGGGAACGGCCCCTGGGGTGCCACAGGTCGCTCGAACGCGATCGTCGCGCTCCGCCGGCGGTCCGCGAGACCGCCGGCACGCGGCAGGACACCCGCGGGCGGCTCCTCCCGGCCCACCGACCCGGTCCGGATCAGGGCGTCCACCTGCACGTTCGGCAGGGCGTTGCCCAGTTCGGCCCGCAGGGCGCGCGCCAGCTCCTCCCGTACCGCCGCGGCGCGCAGTTCACCCGTGGAGCCCGCCGTGAACAGGCCGTTGCCACGTCCGGTCACCTGGAGGATCGGCATCGTCAGGTTGCCCGCGCCGCGGACCCGCAGCTCGGGCGCCACCGATCGCGCCCAGTCCCCGATCTGGGCGACCGCCCGTGCGTCCAGGGTCTTCGCGCCCTTCCCGAACTCCACTGTCAGGGGGGCCGTGGGCGCGTCGAACAGCACGTCCGAGTCCAGGCTGATCGACAGCGAGGACGCGCCGTCGTCGTCCGCCGCGTTCAGCAGGTGGCCGAACCCGGACCCGTCCGCCGCCCCGGACCCGCCGGGGTGCGCCGGCGGCCGGGCCGGTGTCGTGCCCGGCCCGGCGCCGCCCGCCCCCGGCGCGAAGCCGGTCCGGGTGTTCGGAGCGGGGGTCGGCACGGCGAGGTGGTCCTCCGCGGACCGCTTGGGGAGGAAGGTCCGGAAGGCCCCCTTCGTGCCGTCGGTCGGCAGCTGCATGAGCAGGCTGGCCGGGCCGGACACGTCGTACGGCTGGAACGGGTCGTTGCCGGCCGCCACGCCCACCGACGCGGTCGGCGCGTGCACCGGGAGCCGGAGCACGTTCGCCATGTCCTGGGCGTGCGAGACCGAACGGCACCCCAGCAGTACGACCGAGGCCGGATTGCCCTCGGCCGCCGAGCGTTGCAGGGCCTGGATGCTGGGCCGACGGCTCAGGAACCCGCCCGCCTCCGTCCCGCTCACCCGGACGGTGCTCGTCGTCACGCCGTGCGCCGCGCCGGGCGGCGGATCGACGTGCAGCGTGATGCCCTTCACGCCCGCGTGGGCGGCGAAGAAGTAGGCGTGCTGCGGGTCGTAGGGAAGGGCCTCGCTCGGACCGGGCGTCAGCATGTCGCCCGTCCGCTGGTCGAACGTGGTCAGCTGGTCAAGCTGCCGGTACGGCCCCTCCCGCAGGCCCCAGTCCCGGTTGCTGAACGAGGCGCGACCGATGGCCTGGAGGGAGTCGAGCGACGTGACCGTCCGGGTCCGGACGCTCGCATCGGGGACGGTCCGGCCGTCGAGCGTCCGCACGTCGCCGGACGGACCGTTCGCCAGCGGCTCGGGCCCGCCCCGGGACGGCGGCTCGACCCGGATGATGCCGCCGCGCGGATCGGCGAGGCCGTTGGCCTCGGGGTCGGGATCGCCGAGCGCCGCCGGCGCCCGCAGGCCCAGCTCCCAGCCGCCCTCGGCGTGCGGGACGCGCTCCATGTCGCCGGTCAGCGCGTACACCGTCCGGTCCGTCAGGGCGGCCACCAGGCGCGGGAGTTCCAGCGTTCCGTCGCCGCCGCGCGGCATCATCAGCATCACGGGGACGTCCCTGGGCAGGCCCGCGAGGACCGGGTCCGCCGCCACCAATGCCGCGAACCGCGTGCGGGAGACGCCGGCCGCCTGGCCGTGCTCACCGGTCAGCCGCACCTCGTGGCCGAGCGAGGCCGCCAGCACGAAGTACGGCTGCGCGCCGTCGGCCCAGGGGAGTTCGAAACGCCCGAGGTCCTTGCGCACGTAGTCGGGCGCGGCGGGGTGCCGGCTCGGATCCACCAGGACGTGCCGGAAGTCCCGGGCCCACGAGCGGAAGCCCGCCAGCTCGGACAGGCCGGACGCGTGGCCGGCGTCCAGGGTCAGGAACTCCTCCGGCCGCAGGTACGCGCGGCCCACCGCGCGTGACCCGTCACCGCCCCCGAGCAACCGGCTCTGCACCCGCGGACCGTTCGGCACCACGTGCAGGTCTCGGCCATCGGTGCCTCCGCCCGGGGAGAACGGCGAAGGCGCCGACGGCCCGGCCCCGTCCCCCGGCGGGCCGGTCACCGGCTGCGCGGCGAGGTCTCCTCCGGGAAGGCCTCCCTCGTCGGCGTTCAGGACCTCCCTGAGCCCGGGAACGGGCGCACGGACCGCTTCCGGGGCGGGACCGGAGTCCTGCTCGGCCGGGGTGGGCAGCGGCTCGTGCTCGGCCGGGACGGGCGACGGTTGGTTCTCGGGCTCGGCCGGAGCCGGCAACGGCTCTTGCTCCGTCCGGTTCGCGACCGGCAACGGCCCGGTCTCCGTCGGCGCGGACAGCGGCTCGGCCTCCGTCGGAATCGGCGCCGGTTCGGGCTCGGTCACGACCTGTGCCGGCTCGTGCTCCTTCGGGGCCGGTCCGCGGTTCCGGGGGCCGGGGCCGAAGACCGCCGGGGCCGGCTGGAGGTCGACGGCGTCGGCCTCCATGATGCGATTGACGTCGGCATGGGCGTCCTCGTGCACGGGCGGCCCGGCCGGGAGCACAGTCTTGTCGGCACCGCTCGTGGTGGGGTCTTCGACGGCCGGCGTCCTGACGGGCGGAGCCTTGACCGCCGGGCTTTCGACGGCCGGCGTCCTGACGGGCGGAGCCTTGAGCACCGGGCTTTCGACGGCCGGCGTCCTGACGGGCGGAGCCTTGACCGCCGCGCTGGTGCTGCCGAGGGCCTCGGTGATCGACTTCGCCAGATCGTCGGTGGCCGGCGCAGGCTTGTCGGGGGTCCTGCCGGCGTTCCCCTCGGTGTGCACGGCCGTGACGGTCGTGACGGTGCTGTCGGTCGTGATCGTCCTGTCCGCCATGACGGACACGTCCGTCGTCACGTTCGCGTCCACCCTGTCGGTGGCGTGCGGGTGGGCCGGTGCGGTGAGCGGGTCGACGGTCGCGGCGGGTGCCTCCGGGCGCCAGCGCTCACCGGTCTCCCGCGCGTCCGCCGTGAAGACGGTGTCCGCCGGAGCGGTGATCGTGCGCTTGATCTCCGCCTTGGGGACGGACACCGCGAACGGGACGACACCGACGGAGGTCGCCGCCCCGGCCGGGCCGGTCTCGCCGTGGTGGAAGGTGAACCGGAACTTCACATGGCCCTCGAAGTGGACCAGCGGGACGGGGACCTTCGAGCTGGCGATGATCCGCCCGCCCACGGCCTGTTCCCCGCCCTGGCGCACGCGGTAGCCGCCGCCACCGGTGAGGGCGGCGGAGAACTTCCCCTTCACCTTGGAGAACTCCGCGCCGATCTGGCCGATGAACTGGAAGTGCCGGGAGTTGAGCGCGCGTTCGCTGTGCCGCACCGTGGTCTCGCCGACCAGCGCGACCTCCGCCGCGGGCTCCTCCCGCAGGTGGGCGAGGTCGACCAGCTCGGCCCTCACGGAGACCCAGGCCCTGCGGCCGTTCACCCGGAAGGGCGTGCTGGTCAGCTCCCCGCCCGCCGTCAGCCGTGGCAGGGCCGCCATCAGCCGCTCACGGCCGAACTCGCTCATCACCCGCTCGGAACGCCGGCCGCCACCGGCCACCCGGCCGTCCCAGGCGCCGGGGAAGTGCCGGCGGCCTTCGGCGTCGAGCAGGCTCCGCAGGGAGCCGACGTCGGACAGGTCGCGGATCACGTGGGTGACGGCGAGACCGTCGGTCCAGACGGTTTCCGGCGGCACGGAGTGCGTCGTCGGCGTGGCGTCCCGGTCCGGGCGGGTGGTCCCGTCCCCGGTGGTGATCGGCGGGGGTGCCGTGAAGCGCCGGCCTGCACCGTCGGCGCCGTCGGCGGCCGGCCGGGTCTCGGCGGTCTCGACCAAGGCCTGGAAGTCGACCTTCGCGTAGCCGAAGGCGTGCCGGCGGACGCCGAACGCCGTCTTCGTCATCGGGGCGATCTGGTCGGGTGCCCGGTGGCTCCCGGGCTTCGCACCGCCCTCGGTCCCGTGCCGGGCGAGGTCGGCCAGGTGTCGGTTCCGCTCGGCCAGGTAGCGGGCGTGCTGCTCCTCGGTGCCGGGCCGCCCTCCCAGTTCCTTGATCCGGGCGTCCAGTCCGGCCACCTGCCGCCGCAGGTCCGACTGCCACTTCCCGGTGACGGCGGCGTCGATCCGCTGCTGCTGGGCCTCCAGCACCTCGCGGAGCGCCTCCTCGTGCCGGCGCTGCAGCACCTCACGCTCGGCTTCGTACCGACGGCGGAGGGCCTCGGTGCCGGGCTTGCCGTCGAGCTCCCGCAGCCGGCCGTCCAGCTCCCTGACCGGCCGCTGGAGGCCGTCGATCCGCTCCTGCTCGGCCCGGGCCGGCCTGGGGACGCCCTGGTCGACGGTCCTGCCCCAGAGTTGCAGGTTCCGGCGGAACTCCAGGTGCAGCAGGGCGGTGCCCTCGAAGACGCTGCCGGGGACCTTGGACTTGGTGCCGATGCCCGTCCCGGCCGCGCCGGCGTTCTCCTCGACCCGGTCCTTCCCGCTGATGTGCGTCAGCGTGCCGCCCGCGACGACGGCGGCGGGGAGCGAGCCGAGGGGGTCGGAGGTGCCCACCAGCCGGAAGGCGGTGGCCTCGCTGGTGCTCCGGGTGTAGGCCGTCAGGCCGTCCGTTCCCCCGCTGGAGAAGCCGCTGGTGCTCCCGCTGTTGAACTCGGTCGCCTTGGTGTCGGCCACGTGCGCCATCTCCTGCACGCTGGCCCGGACGGTGACGGTGCCGCCGCGCACCGCGATGGTCCAGCTCTGGCCCGCCATCAGCGACCGCAGCCTCGGCTGGAGCGCCTCGGCGGTGAACTTCGGCGCCAGCTGCTGCTTCACCCGCCGCCAGTTCCGGTCCGAGCCGAAGACCTCCCGGCCGGTGACGTCCAGCTGGCTCAGCACGGCGTCGGCCCCCGGCCGGGGCCTCTGGGCCTGCCCGGCCCCGGACGGCGGGGGCGCCGCAGGCGTCGCAGGCGTCGCAGGCGGGCCGTCGGACACCGGCTGGAGCGGGATGTCCCCCTGCTGCTCCGGCCGGTGCTCCGGTGCGTGCGCGCCGTCGCCGTTCGCGGGCACGGCGGCCGACGCCACCGTGTCGCGTGCGGCGGCCGGCGGCACCGGGTCGCGTGCGGACGGGTGCGACGGGGAGACGTGCAGGACGATGTCGGTGGCGCCGAGCACCAGCGACTTCATGATCCGCTCGGGTACCTGTCGCAGCTGCGCGGGGGCCGGCCTGGAACCGGTCGCCGGGTCGACCGGCAGTTCACGGACGGGGAACGCGAACTCGGCCCCGGTCGTGGCGTGCAGGGTGTGCCGGATCGCCCGGTTCCCCGGGAGGCCGAACGTGCGGGACAGGTCCACCTCGATCCGGAACGTCAGGTCACCCCGGAAGACGGCCGCCGCTTCGACCGTCTTCCCCTTGGACACCGCGTTGGTGCCGACGTCCCGGGTGCCGCCGACGACGGCGTCCGTGTTCCAGGAGTGGCCCAGCCCTCCCGTGACGTACGAGGCCTTGGCGGCCACGGCGACGGTCTGGGTCGTCCTGGTCCGGTGGTCCTGCATCGCGCCGGTGGACGTCGAGGACTCGGTGCCGGTCTCGAACTCGAAGTCCTTCACGGACTTCAGGTACTCCTTCATGGTGACCGTCGCCTCGACGATCCGGATCTCGCCTCGCACGCCGTTGGCGGACACCGACGTCCCCCAGCTGCGGCCGGTGGTCAGCGCGGACGCCATCGGCCGGAGCGTCACCGGGTCGAAGAACGGCATCAGCTCCGCCGCGACGTGGTCCCACCGGTCGCCGAAGACGGACTCCAGCGTGTCGCGGAGTTCGTGCATCACGGCCAGGCCGTCGGTGAGCGTGAGCACGGCGTCGGACGAACCGAGCTGCCGGTGCTCGGCGACCCGCTGCGGCGGCTGGTACGCGAGGGGCGGCGTGTTATCCCCGCCGTCCCGCGAGGTGGTGGTGCCGGTCTTCCCGTCGTTGACGGGCTCGGCGGCCTTGACCGGCTCGGCAGGCTTGACGGGCGGGGCGGACTCCGCGAGCTCGACGGACTCCGCGGGCTTGACGGACTCTGCGGGCTTGACGGGCAGGGCGGCGGACCCGCCGTCCGCGGCGGGTTCCTCGGGACGGCTGAAGACCTCCCGCTTCGCCTCCGTGCCCTCCGTCAGGTAGCTCTCGGCGTGGGACTGCGGGACGGCCACCACGAACCGGATCTCGGCGTGGGTGCCACCCGCCGTCGGGGCGAGACCGCCCTGGTCGGCCACCTTGATGTTCAGCCGGGCCGTGGCGAGGTAGACCACCATCGGCTCGGCGAACTTGGCGCTGGACACCGTGCTGGAGCCGCCGGCCGCGCGGTCACCACTGCGGTGGCGGAACGTCACCCCGCCGCCCTCCATGACCGACAGCCACTCGCCGCCGGGGAAGGCGTAGTTGAATCCGCCCTGTACCTGCCCGCCGTAGGAGTACCCGGTGATGTCCCGCGAGGCGTCGCCCTCCGCCGTCTCGTTGAGGACGTTCAGCTCCGCCTTGTCGATCGTCCGCAGGAACTCCAGCCGCTCCACCCGGGCGGTGGCCCGGACGTCGGTGTCCGCGTGCCGCGGCCGGCTGAGCAGCGGGCCCTGCAGCGGGACGTCCCGGCTCATCGCGGGCAGCGAGGCGGCCAGCCGCTCCAGGTGGAAGGTGTTCCGGACGGCCTGGCGGAACTCCTTCCAGCCCTCGGGCCCGAAGGCCCGCGGTCCCAGCTCGTCGAGGGCGGTGTGCAGGTCCTTGCCCTGCCCGGTGTCCCCCGCCGGGTGGGCGTGCGCGAACACGTCCAGGACGACGGTGCTCTCCGGCAGGCCCGACCCCCAGATCCCGGGCTTGGGCCGCCACGCGGTGGAGCCGGGCTCCAGGCTCGGCGGCAGGACCGGCTGCGGCGCGGCACTGCCGGGGCGGAAGGGCTCCGGTCCGGCCACCACCACGGAGTCGGCGGCCTCGGACAGCACCTGGAAGCCGATCTCCGCGGTGGCGTGCGGGCCCGCGGCCGGGGCGTCCGCGGCCGGGCGGTACTCGAAGCCGAGAACGGCCCTGCCGTCGAAGACCACGCCGGCGGTCTTCACCTTGACGGCGTTGCCGGCCCGCACCGTGACCTGGTCGATCGCACTGCGGTCGTGGCCCAGCTGACCGGACGGCAGGGCGCCCGTGACCCCCATCGGCAGCCCGCCGAAGTCGGTGTGCTTGACGGAGGGCTGTCCCGACAGGTTCCGGCTGTTCGTGACGGACGAGACGACGGTACGGGTCACGTCCGTACCGGTGTTGAACTCCGTCTGGTCGGTGTTGCGCAGGTGGGACATCTCCGAGACCCGCGCGGAGACCAGGATGCTCCCCCGGCCACCGGAGAGCACGATCTCCAGGGGCTCGCCGGCCATCATGGACTTCAGCTCGGTGCGCAGGCTCTGGAGACTCACCCTGCCGAGGATCTCGGTGCGCACCGTCGCCCAGTCACCACCGAACGCCTCGCGGCCGAACGCCTCCAGCGAGGCCCTGGTGGTGCCTTCGGGGAGCGAGGCCGCGGGGGCGGCGGCCGCGAGCAGCGCGCGAACGCCGCCGGCCGTCCGGTTCCCGGCCGCGTCGACCGTGTGGACGCTCTTGACGACGTCCAGCCCGCCGAGCGCCAGGGACTGCTGGACCCGCAGCGGCGGACGGTAGTGCTTCTGCCCGGCGGGAAGCACGGCGCCCGCGGCCTCGGCGGCCGGCACGACGACCGGAACCGGCAGGTCGACGCGGAGCCGGTGCCGCGCGTCGCCGGTGCCCTCGCCGACCGGCATGCTCTTCCCGCCCTTGCGGACGTCGGAGAAGTCGAGCTCCAGCCGGACCTCGGCGTCGACCCGCAGGGCGGGTTCGGGCGTCTTGCTCCGGGAGAAGGCCCGGCCGCGGCTGTGGACGGCGCCGGCCTTGCTCAGGTCGTGCACCACGCCGGCCTGGCCGGTCATGCTGGTGTCCGGCGCCTCCGGGGAGAACTTGCCCCCCAGGAGCAGCCCGATGCCGAGCCTCCTGCGGCCCTCGTCGAAGGAGCCCGCGGTGGCGAACGAGTCGCTGCCGTCCTCGAACTCGAACTTCTTGTCCGTCCCGGTGCTCTCGGCCCTGACGACGCGGGCGGTGACCTGGACGTCGCCCTTCCAGCCACGGAGCTCGAACGGCACCGAGAGGGTCTCCCCCTGGGTCATCGCCGACAGCACGGGTTGCAGGGCGTCGAGGCCCAGCGCGCCGGACAACTGCTCCCGGACCGACCCGGCCAGCTGCTCGCGGGCGGCGGCCAGCTGCTCCTCGTCCTTGGCCAGCCGCTCCCTGGCCTCATTCAACTGACGTTCGGCCGAAGCTCGCTGCGTGTTCGTCAGTTGATCGCCTGCCAGCCGCTCCTCGACCCTGGTCACCTGTTCCCGGGCCTGCTGCTCCCTGGCTGCGTGATCCTTGGCCAGCAGCGCGGTGAGGGAGGTGACGACGCGGTCGACGACCCGGTCGACGGGGCCCGGGATCGGCATGACCCGGTCACCGCCGCCGAGTTGGCCGGCGGACTCGCTGGTGAGCCGCACCGGCGGTTCCGGCAGGGGCGGCGGGGCCGGCTTCTCGTCAAGGGGCGGCAGCTCGACCTTCGGCGCCTCGACCTTCGGCGCCTCGACCTCGGGCGCCTCGACCCTGGGCTCCACCTCCTGCGCCACCGGCGCGGAATCCCGACCCGGTCGCACGACCTCCTGCACCGACGGCACGGCCTGCGGCTCGTGCACGACCGGGGGCTCCTGTACGTCCGGCGAGTCCTGCAGCGGGAGCAGGTCCAGCCCGGAGGGAAGGTCCGACTCCACCCGCAGCGGCGGCGCGTCCGGCGGCGGGGAGGCCGGCTGCGGCCGCGCCGGGACAGGCTGCAACGCCGAGAAGTGCGCCCCTTCGTGGCCTTCGCGATGGAGGTTCACCGTGGGCCGGCCGGGCTCCGGGAAGTACGCGGTGTACGACCCGTGGCGGTCGAGGACGCCGAGGTTGAGGCCGACCGCGGTGGCCGCGATCCAGGGCACCTCGTCGAAGAACGGCGTGTTCCACAGCTCGCGGTTGCGGATGACCAGGTCGACCATCGTGCTGAGCGGCATCCGGTGCAGCGTTTCCGGGTCCAGGACGCGCGGGTGGGCGCTGCCGGGCTCCACCAGCACGGGCATGGTGAACGTCGGACGCTCCAGGAGGAAGCGTTCCCAGGCCCTGCTCGCACGGTCGTTGAGCGAGGGCCTGCCGAACCTCTGGATCAGGTCGAAGCGGCCGAGGTCGGCGGGCGGCTCGCCGTCCCGGCCCATCACACGCCAGAGCTCTCCCGGAGCCAGATCGTCGATCAGTGCGTCCAGGACCGCGGTCCTGGTGTCGTCGACGAGCTGCCGGTGCGCGGCGCCCTCCGGACTGCGGTACCAGCGCGACGCGGCGTCGCGAAGCCCGGCGACGTCCAGGGACTGGTGCTCCCAGACGCCGAGCTGGAGGTGCGCACCGACCAGGAGGGAGGTGAAGAGGCAGTCGCCGTCGGCGGGCACGTTGAGGGCCTGGTAGGGCTGCCCCTCGATGGTCAGCTTCTCCGGGCGCACGGCGCGTTCCCGGCTCGCGACCTCCGCGACGGGCCGCGGTCGCGGCACCGGCGGGGCGAGCGAACCGGCTATGGCGGTGTCGCGGGTCGGGCTGTCGCCCAGGACCGGGAAGTCCCCGCCGCTGTCGCCACGGGTCAGCGGGCTGTCCTCGGCACCCGTGCGCGCCGGCCTCCCGGCCGCGGTGACGTCGACGCGCAGCGCGGGGGGACCGAGGCGCGGGCTGTCGCCGAGGCGCGGGAGGTCCGTGATCGCGTCGGTGCCGGCGGCGTTGTCGGCACTGTCCGTGTCCGCGCGGTCGGCATCATCGCTGCTGTCGGAGCTGTCGCCGGTGCGGTCCGTGCGGCCGGTGGTCCGGCCGTCGCGGGTGGTGCCGAAGGGGACCGCCCCCGGGAGGGGACCGGTGATCCCGCCACGTTCGGACTCGCCCAGGTGCTCCGGCAGGGGCCGGGCCGCACCCCCGGTGGGCGGGAGGTAGGGGCCGTGGACCTCCAGGAGCTCCTCCACCGAACCGTCCTGCGCCCGGGCGAACCGGAGCCAGTCGCCGCCGGGCTCGATCACCGGCCTGCCCTGGGCGTCCACACCGACCGTGGCCGAGACCACGAGATGGCCGGTCCCGGTCGGGGCGACCCCTCCCTCGGGCGTGAGCGGGGGAACGAACCAGACCCTCCGGTCGGAGGCCATCGCGGTGGTGCCGATGCCCTTCTCCCCCAGGATGCGCATGACGTCCGCGACGTACCTCGACCGAAGGCCGTTGGCGAGGTCGCACGCCACGAACAGCAGCTCGTCCGTCCCGTTCCAGCGCCCGTCCCGGTACAGCCCGAACAGCAGGTCCGCCATGCCGTCGGCACCGAGCGGCACCCCGTCCCGTTGCGGCAGGCCGTCCTCGCCCGTGTGCACCGCCACCATGAAGCGCCCGGAGTCCTGCGGGAACCGCGCGAGCGCGGCCTCCAGCTCGACCCTGGTCCGCAGCGGCATCGCCGGGTCCTCGATCCAGTGGCCCCTCAGGCCGGGGGCGAAGTCGCTCAGCGGCCGCCCCGCCGAACCGTCCTCGCCTGCCGGGTGCACCACCGGGCCGGCTCCGCCGGAGTGCTGGAGCCTGTGCTCGTGCTGCTCGTCCTGGTCGGACTGCGGCCGGCCGGCGTTGCCGGCGTCCCCGGCCCGGACGAGCAGGCCTGCCTCCGCCTCCTGGCCCGGCTCCGGGCCCGGCCTCGGCCCGGCACCCGGTTCCGGCTCGACCTCGGGCCTCCTCCCGGGCTCGGCCCCGTCCCCGTCCCCGTCCCCGGTCCCCGGCGCCTTGCCGGACTCCGGCTCCACGGGCTCCTTCGGGCCGCGGCCGAAGACGTTCTCGTTCGCCGACTCGTGGGCCTGCCACTTGGCGCTGTCCAGGTCCTCCGGGCCCCAGTACTCCTTGTACGCCTCGAAGAACTCCGCGCCGTACTCGACCTTGAGGCGGATGAACTCCTCCGCCGGAACGCCGCGCCCGTCGGCGAGCCGGTCGTAACCGTCCGCCACCCGCCGGCGTGCGGGCAGGACGGCGGCCTCGAAGGCCATGTGCTCCGCGAGGCCCTCGGCGAGCCGGTCCCGCTCCTGCCGGAACTGCTCCAGCCGCTCCGGCAGTCCTTCCCGGCCCAGGCCTCCCGGCTGCTGGAAGACGTCGTCGAAGGCCTTGCGGACCCGCTCGGTGTAGCCCTCGCGGATGCGCCGGGCCGGGCTGGAGGGCTCGCTCCGCGGCCCGCTGCCGCCGTCCCGGCCGGTGTACCTGGTGAGCGCCGTTTCGTCCGACGCCGCCACCTGGCCGGCCGTCTCGTCGGCGGGCCGGACCTCGCCCGGTGTCCTGGGCCCGGAGAGCCCGGCGTCGTCGGGCACCTTGCCGTGCGCGGTCGCGTCCGCCTCCCGCAGGACGTGCTCGCGGGCCCCGTGCAGCGCCAGTGACCGGTGGATCCGTTCGGGCGCGGTCAGCTCGTCCAGGGCCCGCTTGAGGAGGACCGGGGCCTCGTCGCCGCCCAGGTGCTCCAGGACCAACTGGTCGGTCCGGCGGGCGATCTCCTCGGTGACGAGGCGCACCGTGCGCTCGGACGGCCTGGTGGTGAGGCCGAACTCCCGCAGGAGGTCGGCCTCGAACAGCGTGCTGCCCTCGGTCTGCCAGGACGCCGTGGCCGCCTCCACCGCGTCGGCGCCCCGGCGCAGCGAGGCCTCGCGGACCGTCTGCACGAGGAAGTCGCGGTCCAGCCCGGTCCGGTGACGGTCGAAGGCGTCCCGGAAGTCGGCTTCGAGCTGCGGCTTCCGGCGGTTCATCACGTCGACGGGGGCGAGGGGTCCGCCCCCGTCCCCCAGCTCCTCCAGGACGACTGCCGAGTCGTGGTCGCCCTCCGGGGCGTCCTCGCGGCCGACGTCCCGGGCGCGGCCGTCGGTGTGCTCGGGTCGCTCGGAGCCCGTCCTGCCGGGCACGCCCTCGTACGTCGTCGCGACCCTGTCGCGGAGCACCTGGGTGAGGAGGTCGCGGCTCTCGGGCGACAGCCGGGGGTTCTCCTCGACGCCCAGGACCCTCAGCATCCGGCGGTCCTGGGGGGACAGCTCCTTCGCCTGCCAGGCCTGGTAGGCCTCCTCGACCGCTTCGGCGGCCCGCTCGTTCGCGGAGTCGAGGGCCTCCCGGACGTCGAGCTCCCGGGCCACCCGGCGCAGCCGCCGTTCCAGCGCCCGTGCTCCGAGCGCGGTCCGCTCCGGAGTGATGTCGTCCCTGGTGGCGAGCAGTTGGGCGATGTCGCGCTCGGCGTCCTCGCGGAACCGGGCGACGACCTCCTGGCGGACGGCGTCCGGTGCGGTGCCTTCGGTGCGCCGGGGCGCGGGCCCGCGCTCGGAGAGCAGCCGGTCGAGGCGGCCGGCGGCGAAATCGAGGGCGCCCTCCCGGGCCGCGGCCAGGACGAGGTGGTCGGCGGCGCCGTCGAGGATCTCCTGCCGGTCCTGCGGCCGGGCGTCCAGCTCGGCCCGCAGCAGGCCGTCGGCGCGGTCCCAGGCCTTCGTCCCCGGGCCGACGGTGGCTCGGAGCTCCGGAGGCATGGCGTCCAGCGCCTCCTGGAGCTTCTCCTCGATCTCGCGCTGCCGGTCGGCCTCCTGCGCGGCGTCGCGACCGGCCTCCTCCAGCTTGCGGTCGTGGCTGTCGGCGAGGTCCCGCTGCCGCTGCTGCCACTCGGCGCGGCGGGGATCGCCGGTGGGCGTCTTCGCGTGCTCCGGGGGCTCGACGTGCTGGTAGACCTGGCCGGACCCGGTGTGGGCGAGGCCTGGCGCGTCGGGGGTCTTCGGCCCGGCGTCGGGCGCGTCCTGCTGGTGCGCGTCCTGGCCGTTCGCTTCCGGCTCGTGGGAGCCGGGCCGGCGCGGGTCGCCGCCGGGCGGGACGGGTCCGCGGGGGTCCGGGCCGGGGGGGACGGGACCGTCCGGGGTGCGGGTCACGGGTGGCACCGGCGGCGGCGTGTCGCCGGTGCCGTCGCCGCTGGTCCGGGCAGGCGGCGGGGTGCGGTCGGCTCCGTTCGGCGCGGCCCGGTGGTCCTGCCCGTCCTGGGCCGCCTCGTCGCCGTGCCGGGTGCCGGCGGGCTGCGGCCCGGTGTCCGGCCGGCCGGTCCGGGGCGGGGCGCCGGTCTCCGTCCGCGACTTGACGGGCTCGTCCACGAACGGCGTCTCGTCGGACTCCTCGGTGACCGTGGTGCGGCGACGCGGTTCGTGCGTGTTCGGCTGTTCCCGCCGCTCGTTGAGCGGGTCCGGGCGGTGCGGGTCCGGGCGGTGCTGGTCCGTGCGGTGCTGGTCCGTGCGGTGCTGGTCCGTGCTCCGGTTGCCGGTGGAGTCGAGGGTCGCCTCGGCGGTGCCGGGCTGCCGTCCGGGGCCGCGCCCGGTGGTCGGCTGCGGTGCGCCGGCGCCCGGGGCCGAGGACGTGGCGGGGCGCTCGCCAGGTGCCAGGCCGGGCTGGTCACCCCGGGCCGGGCCGCGGCCGGGCGCGGAGCCGGCCGGCTTGGACTCCGTCCGCACGTCGGGGTTGGCCCGCCCGTCGGCCGAGGAGTTCCAGCTGGTCTTGCCGTTCGGGTTGCCGGTGACCGACCCCTCGTCCGTCCCGCGCGAACCGACCGTGGGCCTGGCGGAGGCCTCGGAGCCCCGGAACGAGGCGCCGTCGCCCGTCCTGACCGGCCCCGGGCCCTCCGACTGGAGCTGGATGTGCTCGCCGAGCCTGGGGACGGGGAAGGGCACCGCGTGGCCGGAGAGGTTGGTCGCCACCGCCAGCAGGCTGATCGGGTGGAGCGGGTGGAAGTACTTGCTGGCGCCCGGCGGGATGTCCGCGTGCTGGAGGTCCCGGATGAAGTTCGCGTACCGCGTCATCAGCGGCGAGGCCGCGGCGTGCAGCACGTGCTTCGCCATCCCCATGGAGAACCCGCCGAGGAAGCTCCCTCCGCTGACGGTGAACTCGTGGTTCTCCCCGAAGATCAGGTTGTAGAAGCCCTCGCTGAGGCCGTTGTTCAGGCTGCCCTGGAGCGACTCCCCGAGCGCGTGGCCGAGCAGGAACATCTTGTTCATCCTGTCGACCCGGCCCGCGAGTTCCGGCAGGCGGTCGGCCAGCGTCCGCAGGCCGGTGTCGGCGACGTGGGACTCCTTCATCAGGTTCCGCAGCGTGTCGCCCAACGCCGTCCGTCCCTCGGCCGAGTTGGCCCACTTCTCGACGAACGCCTTGCCGACGTCCCGCCCGAGGGTGCGGGCCGTGTTCTTCCCGAGTTCGCTGCCGAGGTTCTTCTCGAAGGCCTTGCCCATCCCCTCGACGAACCTCGCACCGGCCTGGACACCGGTCTTGCCGCCGGCCCCGAAGCCCTTGGCCAGCCAGCCGGAGTTCTCCCGCAGGAGCTTGTCGATGCCGTTGGCGAGGCCGGAGGCGGCCTTGTCGCCGAGGCCGTGCCCGACCGCCGTCCCGAGCTCCTTGGTGCCGCCCTTGAGCCCGGCCCCCGCGAGCTCCTTGGTCACGCCCCGCAGCGAGGCGCCGAGTTCACGCTGCACGAAGAGCTTGCCGATCCCGGCACCCAGCAGTTTGCCCAGCCCGAGGCCCAGCAGGTGCAGCGGTCCGGCGAGGACGCCGCTGATCGCGCCGAAGATCGCTGCCTGCTTGGTCAGCTCCGTGTCCCACTCGTGGCGGTTGCCGTCACGGAACTGGAGGCCCTGGATGATCGCGTCCAGCGTGAGCCCGCCCGCGACACCGAAGAAGGTGTGCATGGCGATCGTCTGGACGAGCTTCTTCAGCAGGTTGATGATGATCTCTCGGACGACCAGCTTGTGGCCCTCCGCCGCGATCATCGAGCCCCCGCCGGTGAACGGCAGCCAGAACATCGCGAGCATCAACTCGATGAGCAGCTGGATGATCTGGCCGATCGTCATCCACTTGGTGTACTCGACGGAGTTGGCGACCTTCCCGGCGAACTCGGCGAGGTCGGTGCACATCGCGGCGGCGATGGTGAGCTGGTCGTCGTCCCCCGCGTTGGCGCCGATGAACCGGCCCATCTCGAAGGCGAACTCATCCGCGGCCTTGCCCTCGAACTGCTTCTTGCAGGTCTCCACCAGGTCCGCGATGTAGTCGCGCAGCTTCGGCAGCTCCGTGGCCAGCGTGGTGTACTCGTCCCGGACGTCGCGGAGCAGGCCCTCGTCGGACTTCGGCCACTCCATCCCGGTCAGGATGTAGAACATCTGCGCGACCGCCGGGGAGACGCGGACGGACGAGTGGGGCATGGCGGGAGAGCCTCCGGCTGCGGGCCTGTCAGGCGGTTCGGGGACGGGATCGGGCTACCGGCAACGGGCAGCGGTGGCCGGGCATTTCGGCCACCGGCTACGGACTACGGACAACCGGCCACGGGCGGATCACCTGACGACGTTGGTCGCGTGCTCGTTGGCGTCGTCGAAGAGGGTGGCGGCGTTCTGGCCGTCCTCCCCGATCTTCAGCAGCTTCTCCCTGATCTGCGTGACCAGGAGCGTCAGGCCCTCGGTGGGCTTGTCGATCTTCTCGTGGTACTGCTTGCCGATCTCGTCGGCTCCGCCGCCCTGGACGTTCCGCTGGTTGATGTCGTCGACCTCCAGCTTGACCTTCTCGACCAGGTCGGCCATCTCGGGCCACTTGGCGAACACCGTCTTCAGCTCCGACAGCTTCTTCAGCTTGTCACCCATTGAACTCCTCCTGCTTCGCCCGCCCCTGCCCCGCGGCCGGGTCGTGCCCGGGCCGCATCGCGGTGAGCGGCGCCAGCAGCGCGTCCAGGTCGAGCCCGATCGACGGCCAGTCCGGGTCGCTCTCACCCGTGAGCGAGAGGCGGAGCGACTCGCCGACCCCCTCGAAGGAACGCATGGACTTCGCGATCTGGTCGCCCATCCGGGCCTTGGCCTCGTTCAGCACGTCCATCAGCACGGCGCTCAGCTGGGCGGGCGCCATGGACTGGTAGCTGACGGTGTGGAAGGTCAGCGCGAGGATCTCGCCCTGCGGTCCGACCTTGGCCGTCACCATCCGGTCCTTGGAAGTCGCCGAAGCGGTCGACGCCTGCAACTCCTTCGCCGCCTGCGCCATCTTGGCCTGCTGCTCCTCCAGCTCCGCCAGCGCCTGTTCGAGCTGCTCCGCGAACGACATCGTCATCCCTCTCCGCTTTCCTGCTCCACTGCCCGCCGGGGCCGGCCACCGTGGCCGGCCCCCTGCCGCGCCGGTCCCGTCCTGCCGGACGGGTCCTCAGCGGCCGATCACACCGCTGACCGCACCGCTGTCGGTGCCCCAGACCTCTTCGTCCTCGGCCAGCCAGGTGGTCCGCTGACGACTCTTCTCCCCCTGGCCACCGCCGGCACCGCCACCCATCGGCGGCACCATCGGGGCGCCGGAACCGCCGGTGGTGGCCACCGAACGGCCCCGCATCGCGGCCTCCTCGGCGGCCATCGCCGCCGCCTTCTGGCTCATCGCCTTCTCCGCGGCGGCGGCTTCGGCGGCGGCCAGCTTCCCCGCGACCGGCGTGCCGCCGTTGCTCTCGATGGCCCTGGGGCTGAGTCCGCCGCCGGAGCTGAGGACCCGGCCCGCCTGGCCCGCGGACGGGGAGAAGCCACCACCACCGGCACCACCGCCGGAGCCGCCGGAACCGCCGAACAGCCCCGCGTACGACCCGAGCGAGCCGCCGCCGGAGCCGCTGTAGTCGCCGAAACCGCTGCCGGTGTCCAGGCGCCAGGACGAGGACGAGGACGAGCCGGTGGACGGCGGCCGCAGACCACCGCCGCCGCCCCCGCCGCCCCCGCCGATGGAGTCGACGACGCGCTGCTGGTCGCTGTAGCGCTGGGAGTAGTCGGAGATCGGCTTCCCGCTCGCGTCGAGCAGGGTGCCGTCCTGCGCGATCGAGCCGCCCTTGCCCAGCACGACGGGGTTGCCGTTGGCGTCCAGCACCGGCTTGCCGTCCGCGTCGACGACGCTGCCGTCCTCCCGGACGGTCGAGCCCTTGGGGACCTTCGCGTTGGGGCCGTAGATCCCCCCGCCGGAGCCCGGCGCGACGGTCGAGCCCTCCGGCACGACGACCTGCTTGCCGTTCTTGTCCAGCACCGGCTTGCCGTTGCCGTCGAACAGCTTGCCGCCCGCACCGATGTAGCCGCCCGGCGGCAGCATCACCGGCTTCTTGTCGGCGTCCAGCAGCGGCTTCTTGTCGGGGCCGAGGATCTGCGTCCCGGTGCCCCCGCCGGCGCCGCCGGCCCCGCCGCCGGCCCCGCCGCCGCCCGCACCGCCGCCGATGACCGTCGGGGGTTTCTTGCCACCGGCACCGCCGCCCGCACCGCCGCCGCCCGTGCCGCCGCCCAGGTCGAGCTTGGGGCCGCCACCACTTCCGCCGGCCCCGCCGCCGCCCTCGCCCTTCGGGGGCGCCTTGTCACCCGTGCCGCCGTCGCCCTTCGGGGGCGGCGGGCCGCCCCCGCCCTTGGACGGGTCCGGCACCGGTGCGGGGGGCGTGCGGATCCCGAAGTTCCCGAGGCCCAGCCTGAGCGCCGTCAGCAGCGGGCCGTAGGCCGTGTCGAGGGTGTTCATCTTCTCGCTCGCGGGCTTGTCCAGGTAGTCCGAGACGCGCCGCAGCCACACCTCCTTGGCCTTGACCTGCAGGGCGTCGTAGAACTCCTGCTTCGTGGGGTCACCCAGGGGCGTGGTCACCACGGCTGTGTCGGTGCCGCCGTTGGGGTCCAGGGTGATCGTGGGGCTGACGTCCTTCAGGGCGTCGGCCAGGGCCTGGAGGGTCGCGGTACTCAGCCACGGGTAGCCCGGGAACTGGGCGTCCGTGGTGCCTGCCGTGGCGGGCGTCTTGCCGTTGTACCAGTCGTTGCGGACGGCCTGGAGGTCCGTCGCGGCCTTGTCGATGGCCGCGCCCGCGGTCTCCAGGTTCTTCGCGTACGGCGAGCTCTTGAGGTCCTCCTGCAGGGTCAGCAGCTCGTCGACGAATCCGTCCATGAGCACCTTGAACGCCCCGGCGGCGCTCCCCTGCCAGTTGTCCCCCGGTGAGTCCAGGTCCTTGGCCCACCCCTGGAACTTCGCCACCGTGGTCTCGATCAGCTTCTCCACGTTCGTCAGCGTCTGGGCCCCGACGTAGAGGCTGTTCGAGCTGACCGTGTCGTTCCCGAGGACTCCCATGGACTTGTCGCCGTCCTTGACGGCGGCCGCGAGCAGCGGGGCGAAGATCTCCTGGGACTGCCAGTTGAAGCGCGACAGCGGTCCCTTGGTGTCGTTTCCCCACTTGCCGTAGTCCATGCTGATGCCGATGACGAAGCTGGCGGGCTTGTTGTTGGCGTCGTTGTAGTTCCACGCCCACCAGACGTCCGGCGTGCCCTGGCCACGGGAGATGCCGGTGGTCTCGGAGTTCATGTAGCCGCCCTGGCAGACGAACATCTTGACCGGCTTGAACCAGCTGTCCACGTTCGGGCCGGCGATCTCCTCCCTCTTGACGATCTTCGCCGACCGTTGTGCCGAGGACGCGAACACCTCAAGGACCGCTTCCCACTTCCAATCGGCCACGGGTATCACTCTTTCCAGACGTGTGAGCTGGTACGGACGGGGAGGCCGGTACGGGCCGGGGAGGCTCCTACGGGCCGGGGAGGGCGACGGCACGGGAAGGGCGGCGGACCGGTGAGGACGGCGGACCGTCCCGCCGGCCGTGCATCGGCGGGACGGCGACCGCCCGGCTACTTGCCGGTGGGCTTGTTGCCTCCGGCCGAGATGACCGTGTTCAGGACCTCCAGCATCTCGGCGGCCGTCATGGCCTCCTCGTGCGCGGTGTCCATGAGCCGGATGGTCCGCCGCAGCTCACGCTGGGCGGCCAGCACCTGCTTGCCGAGGGTGTCGAGGTCCGCGGCCAGGGTCGTGCACAGCCCGGTGAACCCGTTCTGGAGGGAGAGCGCCGAGGGGAAGGTCTGGTATCCCGGCAGCAGCTTGGTGTACGGGGTGCCCGCGGCTCCGGTCCCGGAGCCGCCCTGGCTGGAGAACTGCACGACCGCCTTGTACGCCTCGCTCTTCTCGAACTCGTCCAGGAAGTTCTTCAGGTCCGTGTTCGCGAACTTGTCGAGGCCGTCGTGGTCGAAGCTGATGGTGCCGCCCATCACGGCTCACCTCCCCCGGGCGCCGTGCGGAGCCGTCGCCGTCGTCATGAGGCGATGCCCCTGGCGGCCTGGTTGTCGGCGTCGCGCAGCAGGCCGTGCATGAGCCTCAACTGCCCGGCGGCCGTGTTGATGTCACTGCTCATGCCCGACTCGTTGCCCTTGAGCATGGTGCGGAACGCGACGGCCTCGGTCAGGAGCTGGCCCTGGAGCAGGGACTCCGCCTTGGCCAGGTCCGCCGCGCACTTCTCCATCGCCTCGATCATGTCCGCGGAGGCCTTGGTGAGGTCCGTCGCGGCGTCGTCGACGTTCTGGTGGTTGAGGACGATGTCCCCGGGCGGCGTGCTCATGGTGGATCCTTTCGGTCGGCTGGTTCCAGGGCCCGGTCCGGTCCGGGCGGGCGTCCGACGGTCACGGCCGGCGGACGGCGGGGGCGGGGACGGTCAGCGGTTGAGCTCGCCGAGCACGTAGTTGGAGTGCGACCCGCCGCCGGTGACGACACCGAGCGCCTGCTCGTGCGCCGTGTTGATGGTGCTGTAACCCTGGTGCAGGTTCTGCGTGAAGTGGTCGTACTGCGTCTGGAGCTGGCCGTACTTCACGTGCCAGTCGTCGATGCTCTGCTGGTAGAGCGTGCTGCAGGCCGCCTTGAAGTGGTCGCCGATCTCACGCCTGATGGCCTCGATGCGGTCGCCGTGCTGACGCATGGTCTGGACGTGCCCCGCCAGCGTCGACAGCATGATGCGGACGGCCGCGTCGTCCGTCTGCAAGGTGGGAGGAGTGGTCACCGGGTTCCCTTCGTCGTCGTTGACCCGCATGCGGCGGGCTCGGAAGAGGGTCGCCAGGCCCTCTCAGTCCGTTCAACGGGGCGACGGCTCAGCGGGGTTCAGCGGTCCGGCCGGTCCGCCACACCCGCCGCCGCCGTCACCGCGGGCAGGCCGGGCCGCTCGGGCGCGGCGCCGCCGTGGCGCCCGTCAGCGGTGCGGGGTCGAGGCTCGGCCCGGACGGCAGCAGGGTCAGCAGGGACTCGGGGACGGCCACCGGGGTGGCGGCACCGTAGCCGAGCTGTTTGGCGACGGCGGCCGAGGCCAGCGGGTACTTCACCCCGCCGTCGGTCACCAGGTAGAGGGTCGAGCCGACACCCGCACCGGACAGCGCCCGTACCAGGGCTCCGCCGCCGGGCCGGACCGCGATGCTGTCGGCGCCGCCGCAGCCCGGCTCGACGCCCGGCTGGGCGGCCGGCGGCAGGCCCGCGACGGCGGCGGCGTCCAGCAGGGCGACGGAGGTGGTCGGGGCCGCCTCGGTCAGGCGCAGGTCGGCGCAGACGCCACGCCCCTGGGGGACCGCCAGCAGGTCGGGCGGCGAGGCGGGCAGGCCCTGGCCGGCCAGGCCGGCCAGGGCCGCGTTGGCCGCCGGGGCCGGCGCGGTGTGCGCCGCGAGGTCCGCCGGGGTGAGCGCGGCGGGCGTGACGGCCGCGCCCCCGTACGCGCCGCTCTGGGTCCGCTGGTCGTTGCGGAGCAGCTCGAAGGCCATCCGGCTGAGCGGCGCCAGTCCGGCCGAGGTCAGCACGTACGGGTCACCGCCGGGGCCGGTGAACAGCTGTCCCACCTTCGTCGGGCGGTTGGCCAGCATCGGCCCCGCGTTGCCGCGGCCGTCGAGTTCGGGTGCTCCGAGGTCCGGGCCGGCGCTCAACGAGTTGAGGAAGGCGGCGGTCACGGGGTAGGCGGTGACGGAGGCCTGGCCGAGGGCCTGGCGGGCGCCGTTGCGGCCGTCCAGCCGCAGCCGCCGGCCGCGCCAGAGCAGGTACTCGGTGGCGTCGGGCGCGGCGATCAACACGGCCTGACTGTCCGCCAGGCGGTCGCCCTGGCGGGTGAGCCCGATGACGAGGGCGAGTCCGGGGGCCCGAACGGCGCCGGGGCCGGGGCGGGTCACCGCGCAGGAGAACCAGGGCTCGTCGGCGAGTGCGGCCGGCTCGGGCAGGCCGTCAGGGGCGCCGAGGATGCCGATCGGGGCGCCGCGCGGGGTGTCGGCCAGCGACTTCACGCTGACCTGGTCGACCACCAGCTGATCGCCGGCCAGCAGACGGGCGCTGGCCTCGTTCAGCACGGGGTGCAGGCTGCCGTCGAGGTAGAGGTACCGGGCGCCGCTCTCCTTGACCACGATCAGCGTGCCGGGCTTCTTCCAGGCCGTGGCGCCGCCCGGGACGACCACCCCGTACAGGGTGACCACCAGGCCGATCAGCGCGGCGACGACCAGTCCGGTGACGGTGCCCCTGGAGGTGCGGCCGGCCGGGGTGTCGGCCGCGTCGGGCTCGCCGCGGAGCATGCCGGTGGCGAGCCGGCCCATCACGAACAGGTGCGCCTGCACCTGGTCGCGTTTCGACTGCATCTCGTGGTTCTCCTCAGGGGCGGGGCGTCACGGACGGGGCCCGGGTCGGGGTGGGGCGCCTCAGCCGGCGATGGCCCGCAGGGCCTGGTAGACCCCGACGACGTCGAGTGCCAGCGGGAGCACGGCCATCGCCGCGGTCGTGTGCAGCAGGTCGGCGGCACGACCCCAGTAGGGCAGCATCCGCCGTCCGGGCAGGGTCCAGGCCGCGATCGCCAGTGCGGCGGCCAGCCCGAGCAGTCCGGCCAGGAGCAGCAGGCGGCCGCCGGTCTGCTGGTGGAGCGCGACGCCCCCGGCGAGCAGCGCCAGGCCGTGGACACCGGGCAGCAGGACCGAGAGCCGCTGCGGGATGCTGCCGATGGCCCGGCCGTGCAGGAGCAGGAGCACCGAGAGTGCGCCCGTCAGGGTCGGCGCGGCCCAGCCCCCGGCGCCGGCCAGCACGGTGATGCACAGCGTGAGGATCAGACCCAGCGCCAGGTGGAAGGAGGTCAGGTAGCCGTCGGCGACGGCACTGCGGGTGCGCACGGTGGTGCTCGGGAAGGCGGCGATCCCCTCCTGGAGCTCCTCGGCGTTGCGGGGCAGCGCGGGCAGGCGCAGGCCGGACAGCCGGAAGCAGATCCCCGGGACGAACGCACCGATGACCACCGCCAGCACGGCGAGCGCCGCCGCCGTCTCCTGCACGGTCACTCCGTTCAGCACCAGCACGCCCGCCAGGACGACGTGCAGGGCCAGCAGCACGGCCCCGAGGAACAGCGGCGCCGAGCAGCCGACGGCGGCCACCGCGAGGACCGCCGCGCCGGCGGCGGCGGAGCCGCCCGCCAGCAACCGGGCCCCGGTGACGCCGGCCCCTCCGCCGGTCGGCAGCAGGGCACCGGCCAGGGCCAGGTAGGGCACGGCCATGGCCCCCAGCGCGGTGCCCGCACCGGCGTCGCCCACCGCCCGGGAGGCACTGACGGCGCCGAGCAGCAGCAGGACGCCGGCGACGGCCGCGGCCAGGCCCCGGGTGTGCTGCGGCCCGTCGAGCAGCAGCAGGGCCAGGGCGCCCGCCAGGACGGCGACGGCCAGGCCCACCGCCAGGTGGTGGGTCAGCGCGGGCCGCCAGGTGTCCGGGCGGTCCCGCATGCCGGAGGCGACGCCGTCCGCCAGATCGTCGAAGTGCACCTCGGGCAGCGCGTCGCGGCGCGGGCGCAGGTAGAGGTCGTCGCCGTCGTGCAGTTCGAGCGCGTCCGCGCTGAGTTCCTCGTCCAGCGGCGCACCGCCGAGCCGTTGGAGGACCCAGCCGTCGTGGTCGACACCCTGCTCGTCCACCCCGGGGCCCGCGTAGCCGAGCACCGCCGGAAGCAGGTCGGCCAGGGGAACGTCCGCCGGCACCGCGAGTTCGAACACCGTGTCGGGTGTCCGGAACCTCAGTCGGCACAGTCCGGCAACGGCAGTCCCGTTCAAGAGTCTCCTACCCTCCAACGACCCGGAAGTCTCCAGCACCCCGGCCGGAGGCGGCGGCGTGGCACGGCGCCTCGGCGGGATGGTCCTGGCGGGGTGGGCGCCCCGGCCGCCTGGGGGAGGAGCAGCCGGGGCGCCGCCCGCACCGGGAGTTACGTGGGGCGGGGCCCGTGAGGTTCACCGCCCGCCGGAACGCGCCGGCGCACCGCCCCGTGAACCCGTGGCGGTCCGCCGTCCGTGTCCCCTGACGGACGACACGCGTCCCGGGCCGCGGATCACCGGCCGGCCGTCCCCCATCGCGAGGAGCCCTTCGTTGAGCGTGGTGCTGGTCAACCGTCCTCCCCGGCGCCCCGGCCCGGAGATGCCCGACGGGGAGATCCAGTTGCAGGAGCCGCCCGGCCTGCCGGAGCAGCAGAGCGGGATGTCGAGCGTGATCAGCATGGCGCCGATGGCGCTGAGCTCGCTCTCCATGGTGCTCGTCTTCCTGCGCCCCGGGGACGGCGGAGGCATGCTGACCTACATCGCCATGGGCATGATGGGGCTCTCGGCCGTGGGCATGCTGGTCACCCAGCTGATCCGCGGCTCCAGCGACCGCAAGCAGGCGCTGCGCGCCGAGCGCCGCGACTACCTGCGCTACCTCTCCCAGATCCGCCGCCAGGTGCGCGGCCACATCGCCCGTCAGCAGGAGGCCCTGGCCTGGCGCCACCCCGCCCCGTCCGCCCTGGCCGCGCTGGCCCGCACCTCCCGCCTGTGGGAGCGCCGGAGCGCGCACCCGGACTTCGGCGACGTGCGGATCGGCACCGGTCCGCAGCGCCTCGCCGTGCGGCTCGCGCCGCTGGCCACCAAGCCGGTCGAGGACCTGGAGCCGCTCTGCGCCCACGCACTGCGTCGCTTCATCAACGCCTACGGCACCGTCGCCGACCAGCCGATCGCGGTCTACCTCCGGGGCTACGCGCAGGTCCTGCTGCGCGCCGACGATCGCGCGGCCGCCCGCGACCTGGCCCGCGCGATGCTGGCCCAGCTGGCCGTGTTCCACGCTCCCGACGAGCTGCAGATCGCCGTCGTCACCGACGCGGAGCACCGCGCCGAGTGGGAGTGGACCAAGTGGCTGCCGCACGCCCTCCACCCGGTGGACACCGACGGGGTGGGCCCGGTGCGGCTGGTGGCGGGCTCGGTCGCGGAGATCGAGCAGCTGCTCGGCGGCGAGTTCGCGGCCCGGCCGCCGTACGAGCCGGACACCCAGCCCGGCCGGGACGAGCCGTTCACCGTGATCGTGCTGGACGGCCCGCAGGCCGGCCCCACCAGCCGGGCCGCCCTCGCCGGCTACCGCAACGCCACCCTGATCGACCTCGGCGACACCCTGGAGTGGAAGCCGTCGCGGTTCCGGCTGCGGCTGCGGATCGAGGACGGTGCGCTGGCCATGGTCGGCGCGGACCGCAACCACCGGGACGACGTCACCGACCTCGGCCGGCCCGACGCCCTGCCGGCCACCGCCGCCCGCCGGCTGGCGGCCGCGCTGGCGCCGTTCCGGATCGGCGACACGACGGAGGCCGGGGAGCCGCTGGACGCCGACTTCGACCTCGCGTCGCTGCTCGGCATCCGCGACCTGTACCAGCACGACGTCGCCGAGAACTGGGCCCGCCGCGGCATCGCGGACCGCCTGCGCGTCCCGCTCGGGGTCTCCGGCGACGGCTCGCCCGTCGAACTGGACATCAAGGAGTCGGCACAGGGCGGCATGGGCCCGCACGGGATGCTGATCGGGGCGACCGGCTCGGGCAAGTCCGAGCTGCTGCGGACGCTGGTGCTGGCACTCGCCGTCACGCACTCCTCCGAGGTGCTGAACTTCGTCCTGGTGGACTTCAAGGGCGGCGCGACGTTCCTCGGCCTCGACCGGCTGCCGCACACCTCGGCGGTCATCACCAACCTGGCCGACGAGGCCGAGCTGGTCGACCGGATGCGCGACGCCCTGCACGGCGAGCTGGTCCGCCGCCAGGAGCTGCTCCGGGCGGCCGGCAACTACACCTCGCTGCTGGACTACGAGACGGCGCGCGCCGCCGGGGCGGCTCTGGAGCCGATGCCGACGCTGTTCGTGGTGGTCGACGAGTTCAGCGAACTGCTGGCCGCGCACCGCGACTTCATGGAGCTCTTCATCATGATCGGCCGGCTCGGCCGCTCCCTCGGCGTGCACCTGCTGCTCGCCTCGCAGCGCCTGGACGAGGGCCGGATGCACGCCCTGGAGTCCCACCTGTCCTACCGGATCGGCCTGCGGACCTTCTCCGCGATGGAGAGCCGCGGCGTCCTCGGGGTCCCGGACGCCTACCAGCTGCCCTCCCAGCCCGGCAACGGGTTCCTGCGCAGCGACATCGCCACCCTGACCAGGTTCAAGGCCGCGTACGTCTCCGGCCCGTACAGGGCCAGGGTCCGCGCCGCCCGCCAGGAGGTGGTGGCCGGCCAGGTCGCCGCCTACGGCACCGAGTACGTCGCGCCGCGTCGGCCCCTCGCGCCCGTCGAGGAGACGCCCGAGGAGGCGACGGCCCCCCAGGAGACCCGCAGCCTGCTGGAGATCGTGGCGGAGAAGCTCACCGACGCCGGTCCCCCGGCCTACCAGGTCTGGCTGCCGCCGCTGACCGCGGCGCCGACGCTGGACGAACTGCTGCCGCCGCTCGCGCCGCACCCGGAGCACGGCCTGACCGTCGAGGACCCGGCCCTCCGCGGCACCCTGACGGTTCCGGTCGGCGTCGTCGACCGCCCCTTCCAGCAGCTGCGCGACCTGCTCACCGCCGACCTCTCGGCCGCCGACGGCCACGTCGGCATCGCGGGCGGCCCGCAGAGCGGCAAGAGCACCCTGCTGCGCACCCTGATGACCGGCCTCGCGCTCACCCACACGCCGGCCGAAGTGCAGTTCTACTGCCTCGACTTCGGTGGCGGCACGCTCTCCTCCCTGCGCGGGCTCCCGCACGTCGGCGGGGTCACCGGCCGGCACGACCCCGAGCGGGTGGTGCGCACCATCGCGGAGGTCAACGCCATCCTGGTCCACCGCGAGCAGCGCTTCGCGGAGCTGGGCATCGACTCCGTCTCCTCCTTCCGCCGGCGCCGGGCGGCCGGCGAACTTCCCGAGGAGCGGCACGGCGACGTCTTCCTGGTCATCGACGGCTGGAACACCATCCGCCAGGAGTTCCCGGACGCCGCCCCCGCGCTGACCCTGATCGCCCAGCGCGGCCTCAACTACGGCATCCACCTGATCGTCGGCACCACCCGCTGGGGCGAGGTCACCGGCGCCCTGCGCGACCTGCTGGGCACCCGGTTCGAGCTGCGGCTCGGCGACGCGGTCGACTCCGCGATCAACATGCGGGCGGCCGCGAAGGTGCCGAAGGTCCCCGGCCGCGGCCTCACCGAGGACCAGATGCACTTCCTCACGGCCCTGCCCCGGCTGGACGGCAACAGCGGCACCGACGACCTCGGGGAGGGCGTCGCGGACCTCGTCGACGCGATCGCCGACCACTGGACCGGCCCGCGCGCGCCCGAGGTCCGGATGCTGCCGCTCACCGTCGACGCCGCCACGCTGCCCGCCCCCGAGGGCCGGCTGCGCATCCCGATCGGTCTGCAGGACACCACCATCGCGCCGCTGTGGCACGACTTCGAGGAGTCGCCGCACCTGCTCGTGGTCGGCGACACCGAGTCGGGCAAGACCAACCTGCTGAAGCTGGCCACCGCCGCCATCACCGGCGCCTACACCCCCGACCAGGCACGGATCATGCTGGTCGACTACCGCCGCGAGCTCTACGAGGCCGTCCCCGACGAGTACCGGCTGGGCCACGCGGTCGCCCTGGACGTCCTGCGGCAGATCGTCGACGGCGCGGCCCGGGCCATGGCGAACCGCCTTCCCGGCGCCGACATCACGCCCGCCCGGCTGAAGCTCCGGGACTGGTGGGAGGGGCCCGAACTCTTCATCCTGGTCGACGACTACGAACTGGTGTCGGGCGCCTCCGGCAGCATGAGCGGCCACCCGTTCTCGGCCCTGCTCGACTACCTGGCCCAGGGCGCCGAACTCGGCCTGCACCTGATCGTCGCCCGCAGTGCGAACGGCATCGCCCGCGCGATGTCCGACGCCCTGCTGCGCAAGCTGGAGGAGGTCAACACCCCGGTGATGCTGCTCTCCTGCCCGCCCAGCGAGGGCTACGTGTTCGGCAACCTCAAGCCGCGCACCTTCCCGGCCGGCCGTGGCCTCTACGTCACCCGGCGCCGCACGGTTCAGGTGCAGACCGCGATCCTGGCGGAGGAGGAGAAGGAGGGGTCGGAGGACGGCGGGTTCTGAGGCCGGGCCCGGGCCCGCGGCCCGGGCTTCGGCCTCGGCCAGGGCTACGGCTACGGCTACGGCTACGGCCCCGGTTTCGGCTTCGGTCCGGCTTCGGTCCGGCTTCGGTCCGGCGGCTGAACCACCTTCGGTCCGGCACCCGTAGAGCCGATTGGAACCCGCCGCAGCCGCGGCCGGCGGCGAGAGGGCAGAGCGTTGAGCACAGCAGGACAGACGGTCGGCGCGGGGCGCGGTGACGACCCGGCCGCAGATGCCGCACCGGCCTGGCGCCGGCTGGCCCGCCGCCTCGGCCCCACCGCGCCCCGGCCCGCGGCCGGCTCCCGCCCCTCGACCCTGCACCAGGCGGGCCCGCACTTCGTCATCGCCCCGGGCGACGGCGGAAGTGGCGGGCCGGCGGCGTTGCCTCCCGCGCTGACCACGGCGCTGGCGCGGCTGGAGCCGGTCGTGCGCACCGTGACCGTGCTCGCCGCCGCCCCCGATGCTCCGGACGTGCTGTTCGAGCGGCTCGACGAGCTGATCCGCACGGTTTCCGCGAGGGGGGCCACCGCCCTGGTCCTCGCCGCCTCCGGGCTGGCCGCCGCCCCGGCCGAAGGGCGGCGGCCGTCCGAACAGGTCGCCGAGCTGACCGGGATCGGCATCGTCGCCCCGGACGGGGTCGTGACGCTGCGCCCGGACGGCACGCTGCTGACGACCGGTCCGGAGGGCGGCGTCCCGTCGTCCTGGTGGCTCTGCACGCCCGCCGGGGTGGTCCGCCGGCTCGGCCCGGTCTGGCCGCTCTCCCACCGGGGCGGCGCCGCCCGGTCCGGGGTGGTCCCGGCGGTCGTCAACGCGGCATCCCACCCGGCACCGGCCGCGGTACCGGTCGCGGCCCCAGTCCCGGTCCCGGTCCCGGTCGCGCCGGCGGTACCGGTGCAGGGCTGGGCCACGGCACCCGCCGCCCGGGCCGTGGCACCAGCGCCAGCGCAGACGCCGGCACCGGCACCGGCACCGGGGTGGGTGGTGGCCCCGGCACCCGCGCCGGCCGGCGAGGCGCCCGTCCCCGCCACCCCGGCGGGACCGCTCACGAGCGTCGGCGCTCCCCCGCCGCCGCCGGCTGCCACCGCGCCGGAGCCGGTGCCCGCGAGCGCGCCGACGCCCCCGAACCCGTCCACGGACGGGCCGGCGAGCCCGGCCGCTCCCCTCGGCATCCGGACCGGTCCGGTGTCCGCAGAGCCCCCCGTTCCGGACCACCCTGACGACCTCCCGGCCACCCCCTTCACCGGCGGCTTCCGGATCGGCACCGGCCCGGACCCGCTCGACGGGACTCCCGGAGCGCCGGCCCGGGCCGAGGCCGGGGAGGGCACTGTGGTCCTGCTCGTCGGCCGCCCCGGCGAGCCGCTGCCGCAGGCCCACCGCCTGGCCGCCACCACCCGCCGGCTGTTCCCCCGGCCGCCCACCGGGCTGCTGCTGAGCGCGCCCTGGGCGCCCACCGCGGCACTCACCGTGCTCGCCGCCGGGCTCGCCGCCGAACTGGAACGCGACGTCCGCGTGGCCGTCGGCCTGCCGCAGCGCACCGCCGGCGGCTTCTCCGCCCGCGTCCTGGACGCCGACGGAGTCCCGGCCTGGGAACCGTGGCTCACCGAACTCACCGCCTCGGCCGGCCTGCGCCGTGTCGTGGCCTCCGCCTGGCGCAGCGCACCGGCCGGCCTGTCGCCGTGCGGGCCGGCGCTCTTCGCGGCCGCGGTGCCGGGGTGGCTCCTGGAGGCCGTGCCGGCCGGCCTCTGGCTTCGGCCCGGGGACCCGCCACAGGACCTGGCACCGCGGCTGCTGGACCCCGACCCCGCAGGACCGCTGCTGATCGTCGGTGAGGAGGGCCGGCCCGTACCGCCGGACGTGGCGGCCGGTGCGGGCGACCTGGTGACCGCGCTCGCCGGGCAGGGCGCGCCCGCGCCGCGGCTGACGGTCCGCGGAGTGGCGAGCCCCGACGCCACCACACCGGGGAACCTCGACGCCGACCGGCCCGTACGACCGGACGCGGACGCCGTGCCGGACGTGGACGCCGCGCCGGACGCGGACGCCGCACCCGACACCGACCCCGCGCCGGACACTCACCCCGGGCCCGACCTGGATCCTGCGTCGGACGTCGACCCTGCGTCGGACGTGGACCCTGCGTCGGACGCGCAGGCCATACCCGACACCGACCCCACGCCGGACACTCACCCCATGACCAACCTGGATCCTGCGTCGGACCTGGATCCTGCGTCAGACGTCGACTCTGCGTCGGACGTGGACGCCGCACCCGACACCGACCAGGCACCGGACACCCTGCCGGACACGGAGGCGGCCGCCTCCGAGGCACCGGCACCGGCACCAGCACCAGCACCCGGCCCCGATCAAGGGCCCGAGACCGAGACCGCACCCACCCCCGCCACCGCCACCGCCACCGGCCACGCCCCGGGCCTCGCCCGGCCCTTCGGGCCCGAGACGGCCGCCGCACCGGCCCGCCCGAGCACCGCCGCCGAACGCGCCGCCGTCAAGGACCTCCTGGGCGGCCACTTCCAGCGCTGCGCCAGCCACGCCGACCAGGTGGCCACCCGGCTTCCGGCCCTGCGCTCCGGCGGCCGCGACGATCTCAACGAGCTGAAGACCGACCTCGCTGCGGTGTTCCTGCACCACGCCGACCCCGGTGCCCCGGTCTCCCGCGCGGAGCTGGTCGAGGCGGCCCGCCGGCCCGACCCGGGGCCGCTGGACGCGTTCCTGGCCTGCCTCGGATCCGGCCTGCGCAGGCTGCCGAGCCACCACGGCGCCGTGCTGCTCGGCGCCCACGCGACCGCGGAGGAGCTGCGGCACTACGTCCCCGGGGCCCGGCTGACCGAACCCGCACCGGTCGTCGGTCTCCCCTCCCACGACGTCGAGCTGGGGACACCGGTCGAGTTCGCCGTCTGGTCGGCCACCGGCCGGCGGACGGCGGTGTTCGCCGAGGAGGGTGAGCACGAGGTGGTGTTCCCGCCGGGCTCGCACTTCTCCGTCCTCGACGTGCTGCCGGGCGAGGACGGCCGTCCGACCCGGGTCCTGCTCCGCGAGACCGGCCTCCCCCTCCCCCGGGAGCGCGCGGAGGTGGGGCTGGCGGACGACGACCGTGACCAGCACTGCCGCGCCCGGCTCCTCGTCTGGCTGGCCCGCCGGGACCTCCTCGCCCCCGAGGAGCGCCGCACCCCGGACCGCCCGGAGCGCTTCCTCCTCACCCCCGGCGTCGCCCCGCACCGGGCCACCGCCTCCGCCCCCTCCGCCCCCTCCACCCCCTCTGGCGACGCGACCTGACGCCCCGTCAGTGCCTTCGTACGGCACGCGCCCAGGTAGGACGGCCACCGCCGCAGGGCCGTCGGCGCCCCCGGCGGACGGCGGGTGCCGCCGGCGCCCTACTCGCCGGTAGGCTGCCCGCGACCTTCGCGGACGCGGCGGACACGGCGGCACAGGCGGGACGGGACATGGGGATACGGCTGCTCGGCCCGGTCGAGCTGCGGCTCACGGACGGCGAGGCCGCCGGGGTGGGCGGCGCGCAGCGACGGGCGGTGCTCGCCCTGCTCGCGCTGGAACTCGGGCGGGCGGTGCCGGTCGAGCGGTTCTTCGAGCTGCTCTGGGCCGACGCGCCGCCGACCCGAGCGAGGGCGGCCTTGCAGGGGCACGTCGCGGCGCTGCGCAAGGTCCTGGCCGGTTCGGGGTTCACGCTGCTCACCCGGTCGCCCGGCTACCAGCTGACCGGCGAGCCCGGGGCGGTGGACGCGCTCGCCGCCGGGGCGCTGGCCGCACGCGCCGCGACGACCGCCGACGACGCGGCCGCCGCCGCCCTGCTCCAGCAGGCGCTGCGGCTCTGGCGGGGTGCGGCACTCGCCGACCTCCCGGCCACCCCGCTCTGCGCCGCCCTGGCCGACCGGCTCGACGACACCCGCACGGAGACCCTGACCGCGTGGGCCGGGCGGCAGCTGCGGCTCGGGCAGGGTCATACGGCCGTCCCCGCGCTGGAGCAGAGCGTCCGTGCGGACGGGCTGCGCGAGCCCACCACGGCCCTGCTGATGCGCTGCCTGCACCAGGGCGGTCGCGGCCCGGATGCGCTCCGCGTCTACCACCGGGCCCGCGTGCGGCTGGACGAGGAGTTGGGCGTCACGCCGGGCCCCGCGCTCCAGGCGGCCCTCACCGCGGTCCTGACCGCCGACCGGGTCGCCGACCGGGTCGCCGAACAGTCGCCCACCGACCGGCCCACCGCCCAGGGCTCCGGTCCCGCCACCGGGGCCCCCGGCATGCCCGCCGTGCCCATGCCCGTGCCCGTGCCCGCAGCCGTGCCCGTCGCCGGCCAACTGCCCTCCCCGCCCCGGGGTTTCGTCGGCCGCGCGACCGAGGACGGCTGGCTGGACCAGCAGTGCGGCCCGGACCGCAGCGGGGACGGCCTGGCCGTGGTGGCCGGCCCGGCCGGCGTGGGCAAGACCGCGCTGGTGGTCCGCTGGGCACACCGCGCGGCGGCGGGCTTCCCGGACGGCAGGCTCTTCGCGGACCTGCGCGGCTTCGACCCGGCCGGTCCGGGCGACCCCGGGCAGGTGCTGGGGGGCTTCCTGCGGGCCCTGGGCGTGCCCGAGACGGCCATCCCCGAGGAGCGGGACGCGCGGGCGGCGCTCTTCCGGGAGCAGACCGGCCGGCGTCGGCTGCTCGTCGTGCTGGACAACGCCCGGTGCGTCGCCGACGTCGCCGGCCTGCTGCCCTCCGGGCCCGGCTGCGCCACGGTGGTCACCAGCCGGAACAGCCTGGAGGACCTGGTGGTCACCGACGGCGCCGCCCTGCTCCAGCTCGACGCGCTGCCCGCCGGGGACGCCCGCCGGCTGCTGGAGCGGCAGCTGACGGCCGAGCGGGTGGGGGCCGAGCCGGACGCGGCCGGACGACTGGTCGGGCTCTGCGACCGGCTGCCGCTCGCGCTGCGGATCGTGGCCGCCCGGCTCGCCGCCCGCCCCGGTTGGCGGGTCGCGGACCTGGTGGAGGAGCTCTCCGACGAGCGGACCCGGCTGGCCTCCCTGGGCACCCCGGGCGGGGTGACCAGTGTCCGGACGGCGCTCTCCCTGACCTACCCGCACCTGCCGGACGGCGCGCGGAGCCTGCTCGCACTGCTGACCGTGCACCCCGGCGCCGAGGCCGACCCGTACGCGGCGGCCGCCCTGCTCGGCACGGACGCCGCCGCCGCCCGGCAGGCGCTCGGCCCGCTCACCGCCCACCACCTGCTGACCGAGCCCTCGCCCGGCCGCTTCGGCCGGCACGACCTCGTCCGGCTCTACGGCGCGGAGCTGTTCGAGCGGCTTCCCGAGGAGCGCCGACGGCAGGCGTTCCGGAACCTGGCCGACTACGAGCTGGTCGCCGCCGGCCTGGCCGTGCAGCGGATGAACCCGTTCCACGAGCCGTTCCGGCCGGCGGGGCCGGGGCCGCTGGCGCTGCCCCGGCTCGCCGACGCGCCGTCCACGCTCGCCTGGTGCCACGCCGAGGAGCCGGTGCTGCGAGCGCTGGTGACGGCCGCCACCGACCGCGGCGAGCACGAACGCGCCTGGCGCCTGGCCCGGGTGACGGCCACCCTGTACTACGGCGCCGGACGCGTCTCCGACCGGCTCGGCTGCCTGCGGATCGGGCTGCGGGCCGCCCGGCTGGACGGCGGCCGCGAGGGCCTCGCCGCCATGGAGGCGGCGACGGCCTGCGCGCTCGGCTCCGCCGGACACGTCGCCGAGGCGCTGCCGCTCGCCGCCCAGGCCGTCGCCCGGACCACCCCGGACGACGGCGACCTGCACATCCACGCCCTCTCGGTACGCGCCTCCATGGCCGCGCTGTCCGGCGACCCGGCCGGGGCCGACCGGCTCTCGCAGGCCGCCCTCGACCTGATCCGGGCGAGCGGGCTGCGCGAGCACGCCGCCACGGTGCTCAGCAACGCGGCGGCGGTCAAGGTCGTCCTCGGCGACTCGGCGGCGGCGCTGGACCACGCGCGGGAGACCCGCGCCCTGCTGGCGGACAACCCGACGGCCAACGCCCATCTCTGGGCGATGGTCAGCGAGGCCCTCGCCCTTCAGGCGCTGGGCGAGCGGACGGCGGCCGAGCGGGTCTGGCGGGAGGCACTGCGGCTGTGCCGGTCGACCGGGAACGTGCGGCTGCACGCCCTGACGCGGCGGCACTTCGCCGGTTTCCTGGCCGGGACGGGCCGGGCCGACGAGGCCCGCGAACACCTGCGGGTGGCGGGCGAGCTGTACACCGCGCACGGGGACGCCCGACCGGCCGAGGAGCTGGACCGGCTGCTCGCACCGCCACCCGGCGCCGCGGCCGACGACCCCCGGGGCCGCCGCCGGATGCGGATCGCGTGAGCCGGTGCGCCGCCCCGGACGACCGACCCCGTCCCCGACCCTGAACCCGCCCCTGGAACCGACCCCGCCCCTGGACCCGAACCCGAACCCAGACCCGAACCCCGACCCGCCGGAGACGACATGACCATCCATCACCTGGACTGCGCCACCATGTGCCCGGTCGGGGGCAGGTTGTTGCTGGGCGCCGGCGGACCGCTGGTCGGGCACCTCTCGGCCCACTGCCTGCTGGTGGAGGGCGCGGAGGGGCTGATCCTGGTCGACACCGGCTTCGGGACCGGCGACGTCGCCGACCCCCGCCGGCTCGGGCGTGCCTTCCTCGGCACCGTACGGCCCCGGCTCGAACCCGCTCGCACCGCTCTGCACCAGGTCCGCGCGCTCGGCCACGACCCGCGCGACGTCCGGCACATCGTGCTGACCCACCTCGACCCCGACCACGCCGGCGGGATCGGCGACTTCCCGCACGCCGAGGTCCACGTCCTCGCCGACGAGCTGCGGGCCGCCACGGCGCCGCCCACCCGCGGTGAGCGGGACCGGTACCGCCCGGTCCAGTGGGCCCACGGTCCGCGCTGGGCCGAGCACCGGGCGGACGCCGCCGCCGAGGACTGGTACGGCTTCCGGGCGCTCCCGATCCTGCCGCGCGAGGCGCCCGGTCTCCTGCTCGTCCCGCTGGCGGGGCACACCCGGGGCCACTGCGGCGTCGCCGTCCGGGACGCCGACGGCTGGCTGCTCCACTGCGGCGACGCCTACTTCTCGCGCACCGACACCGACCCCGCCTCCCCCCGCCGGCCGCCCGCGCTGACGGCCTTCCAGCGCATGATGGCCGTCGACAACCGCGCCCGTCTGCACAACCGCGAGCGCCTGCGCGAGCTGCGCCGCACCCGGCCGGACGAGGTACGGCTGATCTGCGCCCACGACCCCGCCGACCTCGCCCCGTTCCGGGCCGGCTAGACCCACGGCTGGACCCGTCCCCGCGGGCCGGTTGCCCCCGGCGACGGACCCACGGCCCAGGGCCCACGAACCCGCGGGCCCACGAACCCTACGGAGACCCGGGCGGGAAGAGGGTGCCGGGGCGGCGGGTGTGGTCGTCGAAGATGACGTGCTGCCCGGCCGAGGCACCGGACAGCGCCCACAGGCCGATCGCGCAGGCGACGGCGACGACCAGCAGGGCGGTCGAGACCATGACCGCCCTGCGCCGGAGCTCGAAGCGGTTCCACGCCCGCCGGGCACGCTGGTAGGCGTCCTCGGGGGGCTCCTCGACGGTCTCCGCGAGGGACGCGAGGACGGCACGCAGCCGGTCTTCGGTGGACGCGCCCATGCCTAGGCCCCCTTCAGGATCCTGCTCAGCCTCGCCATCCCCCTGGAGGCGTGGGACTTCACGGCGCCCGGCGAGATGCCCATGATCTCGGCGATCTCGGCCTCCTTGAGGTCGAGCCAGTATCGCAGAACGAGCACCTGGTGCTGCCTGGCCGGAAGGGCCGCCAACGCCTTGGCCACCAAACGGTGTTCGTCCCTGATGAGGGCCTGGGTCTCGGCCGACAGCTCCAGCCGCTCGACGTGGTGGTGGGTGTGCTTGCGGACGACCCGGAGGTGGCGCAGCCGCATCCGGGCCATGTTGCAGACGGTCCCGCGGAGGTAGCCGAGCGCGGCGTCCGGGGTCCGCAGCCGGCCCCAGCGGCGGTGCAGTTGGTAGAAGGCCTCGGCCACCACGTCCTCGGTGTCCCCGTCGGCGCCGAGCAGGAAGGCGAGCCGCAGGAGCCCGTGGTAGTGGGTGGCGAAGAGGTGGGCGATGGCGGCGTCCCGGTCGGCGTTGCCGGCGTCGAACCCGTCAGGCGGGACCGGCGGGTCCCGGTGCGGCGGCCCGCCCCCCTGGTCACCGCTCCCCTGGTCACCGCTCCCCTGGTCACCGGCCGTGCGGGTGCCGTCGGGCGCCTGGGCGGGGTGGTCGGGCCCCGGCTCCTCTTCAATCAACCCGCACCGCGAATCGCGAGCCCCTGCGCTGGACATCCCGGTCCTCCTCGGGCTGCTCGGTCCGCCGCGGCACACCGGCGCGGTCGAGGACGGGGGTGAGGGCCAGCGCCACGAGGAGGTTGGCGACGAGTGCCGTGACGGCGACGTACACGGGGAGGTGGACGAGGCCGAGGCCGACGTCGACGACGGAGGAGAAGCCCCCGCTGACCACCAGCGCGGTGCCCGCGAGCATGCCGGCCGCCCAGCCCGCGAGCAGGGCCCGGTGGTGGAACCAGCGGGTGAACGGCGCGAGCCCGACGGCGGGCAGGGTCTGGCTGATCCAGACCCCGCCGAGCAGGTGGAGGTTGATCGCGTCCTGCGGGTGGAGGGCGAGGGCGAAGGCGAGCGCGCCCGTGATGATCACGACGGCGGCGAGGCCGGCCGCCCTGACCTCGTGCTTCGGGGTGGCGGTGGGGTTGAAGTACTCGGCGTAGATGTTGCGCGCGACGAGGGTGGCGATCCCGACGGCCATGACGGCGGCCGGCAGCAGGGCCGCGATCGCCAGTGCGCCGAGGAGCAGTCCGGAGACCGGGGGCGCGTCGAGCCGGTCGAGCAGCATCGGCACGGCCAGCTCCGCGTGCCCGTCGGGGGTGCGGACGTCGAGGGCGAGCGCGACGAAGCCGAGGTAGGCGAAGAGGCCCAGCGCGGCGGTCCACAGCGGCAGCGAGAGGACGGCACGGCGCAGCGCGTCGGTGCTGCGGGCGGCGAAGGACACGGTGAGGACCTGCGGGTACATCAGCTGGGCGAGGGCCGAGCCGAGGGCGAGCGTCAGGTAGGCGGCCTGGGAGCCGGGCGGGGCGACGGAGCCGAGGCCCTCGACGGAGAGCCGCCGGCCGGCCTCGGCGAACACCTGTCCGGGACCGGCCGTCCGGCGGGTGGCCATCAGGAGCACCACGGCCAGCATGCCGAAGATCAGGACGGCCTTGAAGCGCGCGAACCGGGCACAGGCCCGCAGCCCGCCGGGGAGGAGGACGAGGGCGAGGACCACGAACGCCCCGGCGAGGCCGAGCAGTCCGGCGGGGCCCTGCGGGTCGATCCCCATGACGCGCAGGACCGCTTCGAGCCCGACCACCTGGAGGACGAGGTAGGGCATCGCCGCGAGGATGCCGGTGAGGGCGACCGCGAGTGCCAGCGCGTGCGACCCGTGCCGGTTGAGCGCGAGGTCGGCCGCGGTCAGCAGCCCGTGACGGGAGGCCAGTTCGCGCAGTGCGGGAAGGACGACCAGGGCGACGGGCTGCAGCAGCACGGTGTAGGCGAGGGCGTACAGCCCGAACCCGCCGGTGGCGTAGGTGAGTCCGGGAACGGCCACCACGGTGTAGGCGGTGTAGACGGTGCCGCCCAGCAGGACGGCCGTGCCGCCCGGGCCGAGCCGGCGTCCGGCGAGCGTCCAGCCCGCCGGGTGGGGGAGTTCGCGCGGGTCGGAGCGCCGTGCGGCGACGCGCACCGCGGCGGCGACCCCTCCCACGAGCAGTGCGAACGAGGCCAGTGAACCAATGGAGGACATCTGCCGCCCTTGTCTGCATGTACGGTTCAGGCGTTCGTCATGTTCATGCGACAGGACCGTAATCCGAGCACGTGACGGACGCAACAAAGCAGGGTGCGCTTCCCAGGTGGTGGACGCCCCGCCCCCCGGAATGCGCCGGATTGCCCCGGCTTCCGGCGACGGCCCGCCCCTCGCGGGTGTGACGCAGATCACCCGGTCAATACGGTCGCCCTGGTAAACCGAGCGCCGGGCGTACGCAACTCCCCTGTGAGGCGGAGCCTTGCGCCGGCCCCACCGGGTCAGCCCGGACGGCCGGCGACGAACCTCGTGGAAGGTCGACGGGGACGGTGCGCCGGTCCGCCACCTGGAGCCGGCGCTCATGCGGAGGACCCTTTCCGAATATCCGACCGGAGTGCGGGATGCCCCTTTCTGACAACTTTCAAGACATTCGCGACAACGGTGCCGACCCGCTGCGGCTGCGCTCCCTTCCCACCGGGAACCGCCGTGCGGCCCAGGCCGCCCCGGGCGGTCCGAGCCGGTCCCTGCTCGCGCCGGAGCCCCCGGCGGACCGGCCGTACGACCGCGCCGGACGCCCGGGGCCGGGCGGGCCGGCCGGGCCCGCCTCCGCCCCGGCGGCGGAGCAGGTCGTGTTCCGGCTGCTGGGGCCCCTGGAGGTGGTCCACCACGGCCGTGCGCTGCCGCTGGGCGGCGTCATCCAGCGGACCACGCTCGGGTTCCTGCTGCTCCACGCGAACCGGGTGGTCTCGACCAACCAGTTGCTGAAGGCGATGTGGCCGCAGGAGGCCCCGCCGACCGCACGGAAGATGCTGCAGAACGCCGTGTCGGGGCTGCGCGGCCTGCTGGCCCGCGCCCGGGTCGACCCGCGCGCGGCCGAACTGGTCAGCCGGGCACCCGGGTACATGCTGCGGATCGACGCCGACCACATCGACCTGGCGCACTTCCAGTCCCTCCTCCAGGACGGACGGGCGGCCCTGGTCTCCGGCTCGCCCGGTGACGCCGCCCGGCTGCTGCGGACGGCGCTGGACTGCTGGCGCGGGCCCGTCCTGGAGGACCTCGCCGAGACCGGCATCGACTGGCCGGAGCTGGCCGCCCTGCGCAACTCAAGGATGGCGGCCCTGGAGGACTACTTCGAGGCCGAGCTGGACAGCGGCCGCCACCACGAGGTGATGGCCGAGCTGGAGGCCGAGGTCGCCCTGGCCGCCCCCCGGGAGCGGCTGTGCCGGCTGCTGATGCTGGCGCTCTACCGCTGCGGCCGCCACGTGGAGGCGCTGGGCGTCTACCGGCGGCTCAGGCCCCGGCTGCTGGACGAGTTCGGCCTGGAGCCCGGCCCGGAGCTCCAGGACCTCTACCGGGCGATCCTGCGTCACGACCCCTCCCTCGACCTGCCCACGGCACCCGCCGGCCCGGCCGCCCGGGCGCCCCGCCGGAGCGTCCCGGCGGGGCGCCCGGTCACCCCCTACTGCACCGAACCCGGCCGCGCCCCGCTGCGCAGCACCGTCGTGCCGCCCCGGGGCGCCGTACCGCAGCAGGGCGCCGTACCGCCACCGCAGGGCATCGGCCGGCCGCAGGCCGCGGCACTGCGCTCGCCCGACCGGGTCGCCGAACTGGAGCTGCTGCGCAGCCTGCTGACCCTGGTGCGGCGCAAACGCAAACCCCATGTGGTGACCATCCTCGGCAACCGGGACACCGGGAAGAGCGGGCTGGTCACCGACTTCGGCGACAGTCTCCGGCAGGACGGCGTGGCGACGCTCTGGAGCGCCGACTCGGTCGCGCGGCCCCGGGAGCAGGCCTCCGGCGGGCTGCACAGCGCGCTCGAACGGGCGGCGGCCGGCCAGCCGCTGGTGGTCGTGCTGGAGGACCTGCACCGGGGCGACGACCCGGTGCTCGCCTCGCTCGGCGACGCGGTCCACACCCCGGGTCCGCTGTCGCTGCTGGTGATCGTCACGGCCCGGCCGGAGCTGGCCGGGCCGGAGCTGGCGATCCGCCGGCCGGGCCCGGACGACACCGCCCCCTCGTCCACGACCATCACGCTGGAACCGCTCTCGGCGGCCTGACCCCGGGCCGGGCGGGTCGCCGGGGGACGGCGGCCCGGGCCGGCCCGGGGCGGGCGCGCCGCGGGGAGGGCGGCCGCCCGCGGGGGGCGGCGGTCCGGACGCCGTACGGTTCACGACCCGAACCGTGCGGCCAGCTCCCGTTTGAGCACCTTCCCGCTGATCCCGAGCGGCAGTTCGGGCAGGAACTCGACGCGTCGCGGGTACTGGTGGGCGGCGATCCGCTCCCGGGCCCACGCCGTGATCTCCGCGGCGAGGGCGGCGTCCGCCACCCTGCCGGGCCCGGGCACCACGACCGCGCACACCTCCTCGCCGTGGACGCGGTCCGGCACCCCGATCACCGCGACCCGGGCGACGGCCGGGTGGTGCACCAGCACCTCCTCCACCTCGCGCGGATAGACGTTGTAGCCGCCGCGCACGACGAGGTCCTTCTTGCGGTCGACGATCGTCAGGCAGCCGTCGGCGTCGACCCTGCCGAGGTCCCCGGTGCGGAACCAGCCGTCGACCAGCACCTCGGCGGTCGCGTCCGGCCGGCCGTGGTAGCCCGCCATCACGTTGTGACCCCGGACCACCACCTCGCCCACGGCGGCGCCGGGCAGCAGCTCGATCCGGCCCTCGACGTCCGGCCGGGCGATCCCCACCTCGACGCCCCAGACCGGCCGCCCCACCGTCCCGGGCCTGGTCGGCCAGGCCTTCTGGTTGTAGGCCACGACCGGGGAGGTCTCGGTCAGGCCGTACCCCTCGTAGACGGTGCAGCCGAACACCTCCTGCACCTCCTCCAGCACCTTCACCGGGAGCGCCGAGCCGCCCGAGTAGGCGCGGTCGAGCCGGGGGCGCGGGCCCCCGGGGTCCGCCGCGACCGCCTCCAGCAGGGCCAGGTACATCGTGGGCACGCCCATGAACACCGTGCAGTCGTGGGCCGCCATCAGCTCGACCGCCCGCCGGGCCTCGAACCGGGACATCAGCACCAGGGTGGCCCCGGCCAGGAAGCACACGCCCATCCCGCAGAGCTGGCCGAAGGTGTGGGAGAGCGGCAGACAGCCCAGCAGCCGGTCCCCGGGGCCCATGTCGAAGGGGGAACGCGCGGTCGTCATGAGGTTCATGACGATGTTGAGGTGGGTGAGCGCGGCGCCCTTGGGCCGCCCGGTGGTCCCGGAGGTGTAGAGGATGACGGCGACGTCCCCGGGGGCCCGCGGCAGGTACCCCTCGACGGGTTCGGCCCGCGCGGCGAGCAGGTCGATCCTCGGCACGCCGTCGGTCCGCTCGCCGGTCCGCTCGCAGGCCGGCTCCGGCGGGGTTCCGTGCGGGCCGGCGGCCGGGCGGCCCGGGCCCGGCCCCTCGGCGGCCGCCGAGGGGGCGTCGTCCAGCGTGAACACCGCCACCGGCGGCCCCGGTTCGGCCGTCGCGTCGCGCACCGCCGTCAGGGCCTGCGGCAGCATCGCCGCCGAGCAGACCAGCGTCCGCGCGCCGCTGTCCCGGAGCACGTGCGCGATCTGCCCGGCGCGCAGCAGCGGGTGGACGGGGACGACGACCGCGCCCAGCGCCAGCACGCCGAAGTACACCGCCGGGAAGTGCGGGGTGTCGGTCAGCAGCAGGGCGACCCGGTCTCCGGGGCGGGTGCCGGCAGCGCGCAGCACGGCCGCATGGCGCCGTGCCCGTTCCCAGAGCTCGCCGTAGCGCAGCTCCCGCCCCTCGTGGACGACGGCCGGGTGGTCCGGCCGCCGCAGGGCCGACTCGGCGAGCACCGCCGCCACCGAGAGCATTCCGTCGGACTCCACGCGCATCACAGCCTCCCGTCGGGCGCGCGGCGCACCCGGAAAAGCATCGCACGGCCTGTTCGGACGCACCGGAACTTCGTCCACTGCCCGGTAATCGCCGGGAAACCGGACAGGCAGTGGCGCGGCCGGTGGACCGCCGGTTACCGGGCAGTGGAAATGCGGATAGCGATCTCCCTGGACAGTCCCGACGGGCGTCGCCTAGCTTGTGGTGAGCCGGGGTCACCGACCGGCGGCGCTTCGTGGAAACGAAAGTCAGACAGGGGGGGTGATTTCGTGAACCGGCATTTCGACTTCTTTTCGCAGCGCCTGGCGGATCCGTCCGGGCGAGGCCGGGAGTTCCTGGAGATCGGCCGGGTCGCCGGCCGCTTCCCGGCCGCGACGACCGCTCCGGACCCGGCCGGCGGCGTCTTTGAGGTCAACGTCTGGTGCAGCAACGACTATCTCGGCATGGGTCAGCACCCCGCCGTGGTCGCAGCCATGCAGCAGGCCGCGGGCCGGTTCGGCGCGGGCTCGGGAGGCTCCCGGAACATCGCCGGTACCAACCACCAGCACGTGCTCCTGGAAAGGGAGCTGGCCGATCTGCACGGCAAGGAGGAGGCGCTTCTCTTCACGTCCGGATATACCGCCAACGACGGCGCTCTCGCCGTGCTGGCCGGAATTCCCGACGACTGCGTTGTTTTCTCGGACGAGCTGAACCACGCGTCCATCATCGACGGAATCCGGCACAGTGGCGCGGCCAAGCGGATATTCCGGCACAACGACGCCGGTCATCTCGACGAACTGCTGGCCGAGGCCGGGCCGGACCGGCCGAAGCTGGTCGTCCTGGAGTCGGTCTACTCGATGTCCGGGGACGTCGCACCGCTCGCCGAGGTCGCCGCGACTGCCCGGCGGCACGGCGCGACGACCTACCTGGACGAGGTGCACGCCGTGGGGATGTACGGCCCCCAGGGCGCCGGGCTGGCGGCCGAGGCCGGGCTCGCGGACGAGTTCACCGTCGTGATGGGCACGCTGGCCAAGGGGTTCGGCGTGAGCGGCGGCTACGTCGCCGGACCGGCGGCGCTGGTCGACGCCGTCCGCGGCCTGTCCCGCCCGTTCATCTTCACCACGTCGCTGCCGCCCGCGGTGGCGGCGGCCGCGCTCGCCGCCGTGCGCCACCTCAGGACGTCGGAGTCGGAGCGGGACGCCCTGCGGCGGAACGCGCGCCTGCTGCACCGCCTCCTGACGGAACGCCGGATCCCCTTCCTCTCGGACCGGTCGCACATCGTCTCCGTCCTCGTGGGCGAGGACGAGCTCTGCCGGAAGGCGTCCGCCCTCCTGCTGCAACGCCACGGCGACTACATCCAGCCGATCAACGCACCGAGCGTGCGGCCCGGCGAGGAGATCCTGCGGATCGCGCCGTCCGCCGTGCACGGGCCCGAGGACGTCCGCCGGCTCGTCGACGCCCTCGACACGGTCTGGCGCGACCTCGACGCCCCGCGCGCCGACGCCCCGCGCGCCGACGGGCCGCACGCCGGCCCCCCGCGCACCGAGGGCCTGCCCGGCCACGCGGCCTGACCCCGTCCGCCCGCGCCGGCCGCACCGCAGCACACCACCGCACCGCGCCACCGCGGCGGGCCGCCGCGTCCACGACCGCACCGTCCCACGCCTGCACCAACCCGTTCCCGTCCACCAAGAGGAGCACATCCGTGACCGTCACCACCCCGGTCGTCAGGTCGGCGACCAACAAGATCGCTGACGAGCTCACCACCGAGAGCCTGCTCCAGCTGGCCAACCGCGAGATCGGCGCGATCCACGTGCGCGGCTACTACCCCGTCGAGATCGCCAAGGAGGTCGCCCAGAAGGCGATCAACCACCAGGCGCTCGGCCACTACCACAAGCAGCACACCAGCAGCGTCGGCCGCGTCTACATGCCGCACATCGACACCAAGTGGGACGAGGACCTCACCCGGCAGTACCACGACGCCGCCCTGCCGGCGATCGAGGACGTCCGCTCGATGTTCCACCCCTACCTCTCGCCGGTCGACCGGGTCCGCCTCCAGCTCCAGGAGCTCTGGCCGTCCGGGGCCAACCTGCTGCGACTGCGCGGCCGGGCCTGCTTCGTGGGCGCCTTCCGGGTCTTCCAGCCCACCACCTCGGAGTTCTACCCGCACAACGACGCGATCGACCAGGAGACCGACGCCCCCGAGATCGCGGGCGTGCTCAACCAGCTGGTCGCCAACATCTACCTCCAGGTGCCGAAGGAGGGCGGCAACCTCCAGCTGTGGCTGCGCGAGCCCACCCCCGAGGAGACCAAGGTCATCCTGGAGGTCGAGGGCCTGGAGCGGGACTCCGTCGAGGCGCCGGTGGTCGAGATCCACCCGGAGGCCGGCGACCTCATCATCTTCAGCCCCCGCATGCTGCACGCGGTCACCTCCGGCCAGGGCGAGCACCGCGTCGGCGCGGCCGCCTTCATCGCCACCAAGGGCCCGCAGGAACCGCTGCTCTTCTGGAGCTGACCCCGGCTCCCCGTCCGTCCATCGAGCAAGAGTCGACACGCAGAGGACTACGGCAGATGCTCCCGGCGCTGGTTCACGCGCACGCGAAGGCTCATCCGAACCGAACGGCCGTCGCGGTGGGTCAGAACAGCCTGACCTACGCCCAACTCGACGACAGAGTCGCCCGGCTGATCCGACGCCTGTGCCACCGGGGCATCGGCCGTGGCCACCTCGTCGGCGTCCACCTCGACCGCAGCCCCGACGCGGTGGCGGCCGTCCTGGCCGTGCTCGGGGCGGGCGCGGCGTACACGGTGATCGACCCGGCCGAACCCGCCACCAGGAACGCGGGAGGCCTGGCGGCCGGCCTCGACCTGGTGCTCACCTCCGCCGCGTACCGGGAGGACCTGCACCGGCGCGGCCTCGACGTCCTGGACGTGCAGGAGGTCCTCGACGGGCCGCAGGCCCCGGGCGGGCAGGACGCGCGGGAGCGGCACGCGGACGAGGACGGGCCCGCCGGGCCGGCCGCCCGCCCCGCACCCGGCGAGGACGACACCGCGTACGTCCTCTACACCTCCGGCTCCACCGGGGTGCCCAAGGGCGTCATGGTCACCCACCGGAACATCCGGCACTACACGGAATCCCTGCTCGACCGCCTCGGCATCACCGAGCCGCTGCGGTACGCGCACGTCACCACGCTCGCCGCCGACCTCGGCAACACCTGCGTCTTCCTCGCGCTGTGGACCGGCGGCACCCTGCACCTGGTCGACGAGTCCACCCGGCGCGACCCGGCCGGACTGCTCCGGTACCTGCGGGCGGAGCGGATCGACGTCGTCAAGACCACGCCCTCGCACTGGACCGTGCTCTTCCAGGCCTTCGGGCTGGACGCCGCCTCCCGGCCCGCCCTGCGGTACCTGCTGCTCGGCGGCGAACTGCTGCCGGTGCCGCTGGCCCGCCGGATCCTCGCCTCCGGCGTCACCCGCACCCTCGTCAACCACTACGGGCCGACCGAGGCGACGGTGGGCGTCGCGACGCACCTGCTCACCGTCGAGGCCGGCCTCGACGCCCTGGGCGACGCCGCCTCGGTCCCCATCGGCAGCCCGCTCGGGGCGACCGGGCTCTACGTCCGCACCCCGGACGGCACGTTCCACCGCAGCGGCGCCACCGGCGAGTTGTACATCACCGGCCCCTCGGTCGCGCTCGGCTACCGGGACAACCCGCAGGCCACCGCCGCGGCCTTCACCACCGAGCTCGAAACCGCCTCCCCCGGGGCCGGCCGCGCCTACCGCACCGGCGACCGGGTCCGCGCCGACGACTGGGGCGTACTGGAGTTCCTCGGCCGCGGCGACCGCCAGGTCAAGGTCGGCGGCTACCGGGTCGAACTCGGCCACGTCGAGGCCGGACTGCGCCGTCTGCCGGCCGTCACCGACGCGCTCGCGCTGCTGCTCCCCGGGGAGCGCAAGCGGCTGGTCGCAGCCGTCGCGGCGCCCGCCGCCGGGGCCGGCGACCTGCGCGCCCGGCTGCGCGAACTCCTGCCCTCCTACATGATCCCCCAGCGGATCGAGGTGTTCGACGCGTTCCCCCGCACGGGCAACGGCAAGACCGACCAGGCGGCGCTGCGACAGCTGGTCCAGAGCCGGCTCGCCGACCGGTCCGAACAGGCCCGCGCCACCGACGACCCACTGCTGGCCGAGGTCTGCGAGGCCTGGCGGCGCCAGCTCGGCCACGACGACTTCGGCATCCACGACGACTTCACGCTGGCCGGCGGGAACTCCATCGACGCCATCCAGGTGATCGCCGACCTCCAGGCGCGGGGCCACCGGGTCTCGGCCGCCGCCTTCCTGGCCGAACCCACCGCCGCCGCCCTGGCCGCCCGGCTCCGGGCCGGCCGGAGCGACCGGCCCGCCGGACACCCGGCCGCCACCCCCGCGGAGACGGACGACACCGCGCTGTCGCCCGCCCAGGCGTGGTTCTTCCGGCAGGAGTTCGCCCAGCCCGACCAGTGGAACCAGGCCCTGCTGCTGGACACCGACCCGTCCGTCCAGCCGGCCGGCCTGGCCGCCGCCGTCGCGGACGTGGTCGCCCTGCACCCCCTCCTGCGCACCGCGTTCCGGCCCGAGGGCACCGCCTGGCGCCGGGTGGCCGCCCAGCCTCCCGCCGCGTTCACCAGCTCGGTCCTGCCCGAGGACGAGACCGCGGCCGCCCACCACGTCCGGGAGACCGCCGCCGCCTGCCAGCGCCGGATCCGCGTCGCCGACGGCTCGCTCTTCCAGGCCCACCTGTTCCACGGCGCCACCCGCGCCCACCTGCTGCTGGTCGGCCACCACCTCGGCGTCGACGCCGTCTCCTGGCGCATCCTCGTCAACGACCTCAGCCGCTGCTACAGCGAGCGGATCCGCGGCGGTACACCCGCCACCGCGGCCGCGGCGACCGACTTCGGCGCCTGGGCCACCCACCTGCGCGCCCAGGCCCCCGCCCTGCGCACCGACCTCGCCCACTGGGACGGCCTCGACCGCCTCCCCGAGACGGCGTCCCGGTCCGCGGCCGGCGACAACCGCGAGGGGGACGCCGAGGCGGTCTGGTTCCGGCTCTCCCGCGCCGAGACCGGCGCCCTGGCACACAGCGCCGCGGCCAGCACCGGCATGCCCCCGCACGCCACCCTGCTCGGGGCCTTCGCCCAGGCGCTCGCCCTGCTGCGCGACACCGACGAGGTCGTCGTGGACGTCGAGAGCCACGGCCGGGTGTCGCTCGACGACTCCCTCGAAGTCTCCCGTGTGGTGGGCTGGTTCACCTCGACCTTCCCCGTCCGGATCGACACCGTCGCCGACGACGCCGCCGCCACCGGCAAGGCCGCCGCCGCGGCCCTGGCCGACGTCCCCCGCTACGGCGTCGCCTACGGCCTGCACGACCGGCCCCAGCGCACCGACGTCTGCTTCAACTACCTCGGCACGCTCGCCCTGCCGCACGGCGACGACCTGCGCCTCACGCCCTCGCGGCGGCAGCTGGGACCGGTGCGCGGCCCGGAGAACGACCGCGGCCACGGCCTCAAGCTCACCGCCCGCGTCCACGACGGACAACTGGTCGCCGACCTGTCCTACTCCCCCCGGCGCCACTCCCCGGCGCAGGTGCTCACGCTGGCCCGCACCACCCGGGCCCACCTGCTGGCGGCCGCCGGACTCCCCTGCGCCGAGGCCCAGTTCGTGGTGGAGCACGGCTCCAGCACCGGCCTGCTCGCCCAGGTGCCACGCGCCCTGCACTGCGAGCCGCCGGCCGACTCGGTGCGGGAGTACGACAGCGTCCTGCTCACCGGCGCCACCGGCTTCATCGGCGCCCACCTGCTCCACCTCCTGCTGACCCGCACCACGGGCCACGTCCACTGCCTGGTCCGCGGCCGGGACGGCCGGTCCGCCACCGAGCGGCTGCGCGACGCCTACGCCTGGCACCTGCCCGGCGAGGACCTCGACCGGTACGCCGGCCGCTTCACGGTGACGGCCGGCGACCTCGCCGAGCCCCGCCTGGGCCTCACCCGCGAGGAGCACGAGCGGCTGCGCCGCGAGATCGGCGCGATCTACCACCTCGCCGCCGACACCCGCCTGTTCGGCGACCGCGAGACCTTCGACCGGCTGAACGTCGAGCCGCTGCGGGCCCTGGTCGAACTGGCCTCCACCGGCCGCCCCAAGGACCTGCACTACGCCTCCACCCTCGCCGTCTGCGGCGAGGGACCGGACGGCGAGGAGGTGGTCTTCTCCGAGGAGAGCCTGAACGTCGGACAGCGGTTCCTGAACGAGTACGAGCGCAGCAAGTTCGACGCCGAGCGGCTGGTCCACGCCTTCACCGCGGCCGGCGGCGGCGGGTTCATCTACCGCTCCGGCAACGTCTCCGGCCACTCGGAGTCCGGCCGGTTCCAGCGCAACGGGGGCGACAACCGGCTGGTCCAACTCCTGCGCGCCGCCGTGCGGATCGGACGGGTGCCGCAGGTCGGCCACCGGACCCTGGCGCTCAGCCCGGTGGACGTGGTGGCCGGGGGCATCCTCGAGATCTCCCGCAGCGAGCGCGTCCGCAACGGCACCTTCCACGTCGACACCCCGCACGAGGTCCGCTACGAGGACGTCTTCGCCGTGCTGCGCGAACTCGGCTGCCCGCTGGCCGAGGACGAGGCACCCGACTTCGCCTCGCTGTTCGGGCGCCACCTCGCGCAGCGCGACGAGCAGGTCACGCTCGCGCACTTCTGGGCGAGCCGGCCCGAGCGCAACGTCCGGTACGACCACACCCGCACCCGGCGTCTCCTCGCCCACCTCGACGTGGAGTTCCCGACACCCGAACGCGCCTGGCTGCGCCAGTACTTCACCGGCCTGATCGAACAGGGCGAGATCTCCCTCGCCGACCGAAAGCAGGGGTAACGACATGACAGAGGGACGCATCGCCGTCGTCACCGGAGCCTCCTCCGGGATCGGACGGGCCGTCACCGGGGACCTCGTCCGCCGCGGGGTGCACGTGGTCGCCGCGGGCCGCCGGGCCGACCGGCTCGCCGCCCTGGCGGGCGAACTCGCCGACGGGCCGGGCCGGGTGGCCCCGTTCGCGGGCGACATCACCGCTCCGGGCCACACCGAGGAGCTGCTCGCCGCGGCCGAGCGGGAGTGGGGGCCGGCGAGCCTCTTCGTCGCCTCCGCGGGGCTGGGCCTGCCCGGGACGGTCCTGGGTTCCGACCCGTCCCGCTGGGAGGAGCTCATCGAGGCGAACTACCTCGCCGTGCTGCGGCAACTGCGCGCCTGCGCCGCCGAGTTCCGCAAGCACGCGGAGGCGGACGGCGGTGCGGCCGTCCGGGACCTCGTGGTCATCGGCTCCACCGTGGGCCGCCAGGTCTCGGCGGCCAACCCGGTCTACGGCTCGACCAAGTTCGCCGTGCACTCGCTGGTGGAGGCGCTGCGCCAGGAGGTGTGCACGTACAACATCAGGGTGACGCTGATCGAACCGGGGTTCGTCCGCTCCGGGTTCCAGGCGGCCGCCGGGTACGATTCCGCATGGTTCGAGGCCGTCGCCGAGGAGAACGGGCCGCTGCTGACGCCCGAGGACGTCGCCGACGTCATCGGGTTCGCGATCAGCCGCCCGACCCACGTCCATCTCGACGACATCCGCCTCCGCCCCACCCGTCAGCGGGCCTGAGGCCGGCGGTCCGGTGCGCGGGGCGGCCTCGGCCCGGCCGGGCAGCACGCCCGCCGCGAGTCCCGCCACCTTCGAAGGAGCCACCTTGGACGCGTTCATCGACGACCTGTTCTCCCTGAAGGGCCGCAAGGCCTTGATCACCGGGGGCAGTTCGGGCATCGGCCTGGCGATCGCCTCGGCCCTGAGCCGGGCCGGCGCCGAGGTGGTGCTGACGGCCCGCCGCGCCGAACCGCTGGCCGAGGCGGCCGGCGCACTGCGCGCCGAGGGCGGCACCGCCGACTGGATCGACGCCGACCTCGGCGACCGCGAGGCCGCCCACCGGCTCGTCGACACCCTGCTGGAGCGCCACGGCGACCCGGACATCCTGGTCAACTCGGCCGGGATCAACATCCGGCCGCCGTTCGGGGAGTTGAGCGAGGCCGACTGGGACCGCACGATGCGCACCAACCTGGACGCGCCGTTCGTGCTGGGACAGCGACTCGGCCCCCGGATGGCCGACAACGGCTGGGGACGGATCGTCAACATCTCCTCCCAGCAGGCCATTCGGGCGTTCGGCAACAGCGGAGCGTACGGGGTGTCCAAGGCCGCGCTGTCCGCGCTGACCCGCTCCCAGGCGGAGGCCTGGTCGTCACGCGGCGTCTGCGTCAACGCCATCGCGCCGGGCTTCGTGCACACCCCGCTGAACGAGGCCGTCTTCCGGGACCCGGTCCGGACGGAGGCCATGGCGCGCCGCACGATGATCGGACGCAACAGCGAGCTGGGCGACTTCACCGGGGTCGCCGTCTTCCTGGCGAGCGAGGCCTCGGCCTACGTGACCGGCCAGACCATCTTCGTCGACGGGGGCTTCTCCGCCACCTGACGGCCGGGGGCCGAGGTTCAGCCGCCGGGACACGCACGATCGGACCAACAGCGCGAAGAGCACGAGGAGTTCCGTTGTCACGCAGCAAACCGGTGGTGGTGCTGGTCGATGCCTACACCTCGGGGAAGTACCTGCCCCCCGAGTTCGCGGCACAGGGCGCCGAGGCCGTGCACGTGCAGAGCACGCCCGAGTTCATGCCCTCGATGCCGGCCCCCGACCTCGGCCCCTACCTGGCCAACATCGTCCACGAGGACGTGGACACGACCGTCGAACTGCTCGCGAAGTACGAGCCGGTGTACGTCATGGCGGGCCAGGAACCCGGCGTGACGCTCGCCGACACCCTCTCCGAACGGCTCGGCGTGCCGACCAACGGGACCCTCCGCTCCGAGGCGCGGCGGGACAAGTACCGGATGATCGAGACGCTGCGGGCGGCCGGGCTGCACTGCGCCGAGCAGTTCAAGAGCGGCGACGTGCAGGAGCTCGTCGACTGGGCGGAGCGCGCCGCGGACTACCCCGTGGTGGTGAAGCCGCTCAAGTCCGCCGCCGGCGACTCGGTGTTCGTCTGCGCCGACGCCGACGAGGTGCGGGCCGCCGCCCGGGCCGTGCTCTCCTCCGACACGATCTACTGCGAGACCAACCGCGAGGCGCTGGTCCAGTCGTACCTGCGCGGCCCGGAGTACGTGGTCGACATGGTGTCGTCCGGCGGCCGGCGGTACGTCTGCGGCGTGTGGATGTACCACAAGCGGCTCCTGCCGAGCGGGCGCAACATCTACGACCGCGAGCACCTGCTGGACGCGGCGGAGGACCCGGCGCCGGCGCTGGTCGCGTACGTGGACCGGGCGCTGACCGCGCTGGGCGTGGAGCACGGCCCGACGCACGCGGAGGTCATCCTCACGCCGCAGGGCCCCGCCCTGGTGGAGGTCGGCTCCCGGATCGCCGGGAACATGCACCCGGGGTTCCACGACGCGTGCGCCGGCGGCAACCAGGCGACCCTGACCGCGCTCGCCGCGCTCGACCCCGGCCGCTTCCTCGCCGAGTACGCGGGCCGCTCCTACACCAAGCGCGGCGAGGCCGTCTGCTCCACCACCTCCACCACCCTGTCCGGCGTCGTCGAGGGCGCCGACGAACGCGTGGTGGCCGAACTCTTCGGCCTGGACACGGTGTTCGGCCTCAATCTGAAGATCGAACCGGGCGGGCGGATACGGCCGACGGTCGACCTCTACACCAGCACGATGAGGATCTTCCTGCACGGCGGCACCATGGACGCCGTGCAGCGCGACCACCGGCGCATCGAAGAGCTCAAGGACCGTGTGTACCGGATCCGTCCCGACGAGGGTGAGTGAGTCCATTGACCAGTGTCGTAGTTGCCATCGTCCCGGGCGCGGCCGTCAGGCCGGCCGAGATAGCCGCGGCCGCGCAGGCCTGCGGGCACACCCCGGTCTTCGTGGCCCTGCCCGGCGCCCTGGGCGGACCGGAGCACGCCGAGTGCGCGGCCCTCGGCCCCGTGCTCGCCTGTGATCCCGACGCCGTCGGCGCGACGGTCGAGGAGCTGCGGCGCCACCGCCCGGCGGGCGTCACGACGTTCAGCGAGGCCATGGTCCCGCTCGTCTCCGCGATCGGCGACGGCCTGGACCTGTCCTTCCACGACCCGGCCACCGTCACCCTGCTCACCGACAAGTGGGCGCAGCGGCGGCGGCTGGCCGAGGCCGGGGTGGACGCCGTGCGGTGCACGGTGGTCACGGACCGGGCCGGGCTGCTGGCCGAACTGCGCGCCCAGGACGGACCGGTGGTGGTGAAGCCGGTGCGCAGCCAGGGCAGCCGCGACACCTGGTTCGTGCCCGTGCCCGACGCCCTGCCGGCCGGCCTGCTGCCGACGCCCGACCGCCCGTTCGTGGTCGAGGAGTTCCTGCAGGGCCGGGGCGAGGGCGACTTCGCGGACTACGTGTCCGTCGAGGGGCTGGTCGAGGACGGCCGGGTGCAGACCCTCGGGATCAGCGGCAAGCTGCCGATGATCACCCCGTTCCGCGAGGTGGGCGCGTTCTTCCCCTCGCACCTGCCGCCCGCGGAGCTGGACGCGATCGCCGGACTCGCCGCGGACGCGGTGCGGGCCCTGGACGTGCGGCGCGGTCACGTCCACAGCGAGGTCAAGCTCACCCCCGACGGCCCGCGGCTGATCGAGGTCAACGGCCGGATCGGCGGGTACAAGAGCGAGCTGTACGGCCGCGTCACCGGGGCGGACTGGCTCGCCCTCGGCATCGCCGTGGCCTGCGGGCAGCCGGTCGGGACGGTGGCTCCGGCGCGCTCGGACACCGTCGAGTTCCAGTTCTTCAACAACCCGCCGCTGGAGGGCGGGGTGCTGCGCCGGGTCGAGGGCGTGGACGCGGTCCTGCGGGAGCCGGGGGTCGTCGACTACCTCGCCCGGTTCCCGGTGGGCAGCGTGCTGAAGCCGGAGGGCGGCACGCTCTGGATGGACCTGCTGCGCGGCAGCGCGCCCGACCACGCGGGCATGCTGAAGACCATCGACCAGTGCCTGGCGCAGATGAGGTTCCACATCGAGGCGCCGGACGGTGCCACCCGGGTGTGGCAGGCGGGCCGGGGCGGGCTGTGCGCCGTCTAGGGAGCGCCCTGACCGCCCTCGCCGGCGCGCGGCCCCCGGCGGGGACCGGCGGGCTGCTGGCCGCCACCCTGGTGCTCTCCGTCGGCAAGGGGACGTTCCTCGCCACGGTGATGGTCTACCTGCTGAAGACGGCCGGGCTGGGGACGCTGGCCGCGTCGACGGCGCTGTCCCTGTGGGGCGCGGCGTCGGTGGCGGTGGCGTTCCCGGTCGGGGCGCTGATCGACCGGGGCCGGGGCCGGGAGACCGGGGCCGTCTCGGCCCTCGTCACGGCCGTCCTGGTGCCGCTCACCGGCCAGGTGCACACCCCGTGGCTGCTGATGCTGGTGCTCTGCGCGGCCGGGGGCTTCGACAGCGCCGGGAACGTGGTGCGCCGGGGCCTGATCGCGGGTGCGGCCGGCAGCGGGGTGGCGGGGCTCGCCTGGGCCCGCACCATCACCAACATCGGTTTCGCCCTGGGGGCGCTGGTGTCGGTCCGGCTGCTGTCGGCCAACTCCGCTTCCGGGTACGCCCTGGCCTACGGAGTGATCGGCGGGGTGTACGTGCTGATGGCGGTCTGCTTCCTGCTGACGCCGCTCGGCGCGCGGCCGCGGAAGGCGGCGGCCCCGGCCGCGGACGCGGCGGACGCGGCGGGGGCGGGCCGGCCCCGCGACCGGCGCAGCGGCCGGCTGCTGGCCCTGTCCACGGCCATCCTCACCGTGCACACCACCCTGCTGACCACCGTGCTGCCGCTGTGGATCACCCAGCACACCGAGGTCCCGGTGTCCGCGATGGGCTGGCTCTTCATGATCAACACCCTGATCACGATCGGCGGCCAGATCTCGGTGAGCCGGCTCGCCGCGACCACCGAGGGGGCGCTGCGGTGCTTCCGCGGCTCGGCCTTCTGGACGGCGGCGTGCTGCGTGCTGCTGGGCCTGGTCGGCCACGTGCCGACGACGCTCCAGGTGGGCTTCCTGGTCGCCGCGACGGTCGCGCTGACCGCGGGTGAACTCCTGGAGGCCGCCGGCGAGTGGGGGCTCTCCGCCACCCTCGCCACCGAGGGCGAGCACGGCTTCTACCAGAGCGCCTGCGTGGTCGGCGAGGCCACCCAGAGCGCCATCGGCCCGCTGCTCGTCGGCACCCTGCTCACCGCGCTGCCGGTGGCCGGCTGGGTGCTGCTGATGGGCGGGATCGGCACCGGCCGGTACGTCGCGGGCCGCGTCCTGCCGAACACCGCCCGCGCCGGCGAGGTGCGGCCGGCGCCCTCGCTCTGAACCGGGCCGTCCCTTCGGCGTCCCGGGGCACCGGGAGGCCGGCGCACCAACCACCCACAACAACCGGGAGCAACGTGTGAAAGGTTCACCGAGCGTCAACCATCCGCGGATGCGGGCCCTCACCAACTGGGTCTTCCTGCGCGCCTCCGGCGGCGAGAACCGGCCGCGGATCATCCCCTCGCGCACCGCGTTCCCCGCGGTGCGGAAGCTGGAGGCGGTGTTCCCGACCCTCCAGGCCGAGGTCGACGAGCTGCTGAAGAACCGGAACATCCCGAAGTACGGCACCTTCGACCCGGTCCGGGCCGCCCAGGTGTCGGAGGACTGGAAGCTCTACTACGCGTACATGTTCGGCCGGCCCAACGAGCTGGCCCGCACGGAGATCCCGTCGCTGCTGGCGTTCGCGGAGTCCACGCCGAACGTGATCAACGCGTTCGTCTCCATCCTCGACCCCGGGGTCAGACTGCCGCCGCACCGGGACCCGTACGCGGGGATCCTCCGCTACCACCTCGGCCTGCGGATCCCGAAGGACAACCCGCCCCGGATCCGCCTGGACCGGGACTACTACACCTGGAAGGAGGGCGAGGGCACCGTCCTCGACGTCTCCCTCGAACACGAGGTGATCAACGAGAGCGAGGAGCCCCGGATCATCGTGATCGTCGACTTCCGGCGGCCGATGGGCGTCTTCGCCGACCTGCTGAACCGGTACTGCCTCTGGCTGAAGCGCAAGTGGGCGCCGCAGTTCGTGGAGGCCGCCAAGTACGACGTCATGCACGCGGTCTGACCCGTCCCCGGGTGCGGCGGGCCGGGACGGGACGGTCCTCGGCCGGCCCGGCCGTCGCACCCGGCGGCGTACCACCCGCGGCCTGCGCGCCGCCCGCCGCCCTGCCCCGGCCGCCGCGCCCGGGGCGCACCCCGACCACGCCCTTCCCCCGTTCCGCCGACGCGAAGTGAGGCCCGGATGACCAGCGACACCGCCCCGGCCGGGGCCCCCGTGCCGGCCGACGCCGGCGAGCCCGTCGACGGCGGGTACGTCCGGCGGCTGCTGGAGGTGTTCGACGCCGCGCCGGAGCGGGTCGCCGTCCGTTGGAGCGGCGGCGACGTCACGGCGGCGGAACTCGCCCGGTCGGTCCGGTCGGCGGCGCGGGTCATGGTCCGCCACGGGGTGTGCGCGGGCGGCGCGGCCCGCCCCGGACCGGGCGGGCGGCCGGTGGTCGGCGTGCTGACGGTCACCAACAGCCCGGCCAACCTCGTCCTGCGGTACGCGGCCAACCTGGTCGGCGCCACCGCGCTCCACCTGCACACGGCCAACGCGGTGGACCCGCGGAGCCGGTTCACCGACGACGACCTGCTGGAGCCGCTCTCCCGCTCCGACGTGGCACTGCTGGCCGTGGACCCCGACCACGCCGGCACCGCGCGCCGGCTGTGCCGCCGGCTCCCCGCTCCCCCGCTGCTCGCCGCCCACGGCGGCGGCCCGGGCCTGCTCGACCTGGCCGACGCCGACGCCGACGCCGTCGGCGCTGGCACGGGAACGGGCGCAGACGCGGGAACGGGCACAGGCACGGGCACGGGAACGGGCACGGGCACGGGCGCCGGGCCGCTGGACGAGGGACTCGCCGTGGGGCTGGCCGAGGAGGCCGGCATCGTGACCTACACCAGCGGCTCCACGGGCCGCCCCAAGGGCGTGGCCTCCGCCTTCCGGCTGCGCGGCCTGGCCGTCGCCGCCGGCCTGGCCTCGGAGATCCGGTCGGTCTGCCTGGTCACCCTGCCGCTCAGCCACATGTCCGGGGTGATGGCCGACGGCGCCCTGGCCTCCGGCGGCACCGTGCTCCTGCACCAGGGGTTCGAGCCGGGCGAGGTGCTGCGGGCGGTGGAGGCCCACCGGGTCACCCGGATGACCATCAGCCCGCCCCAGCTGTACCGGCTGCTCGACCACCCGGACGTCGGCACGACCGACCTGTCCAGCCTCAGGGTCGTCACCTACCTCGGCTGTCCGGCGTCGCCGGAACGGCTGGAGCGGGCGGTCCGGGTGTTCGGGCCGGTCCTGCAACAGACCTACGGCACCAGCGAGGCGGGGACGGTCACCCGGCTCTCCCCGGAGGAGCACCTCGTGCCGGAGCTGCTGTCCACCGTCGGGCGGCCCACGGTCGCCCGGATCGCCGTCCTCGGCCCCGACGGCCGGCCCGTGCCGGCCGGGGAGGCGGGCGAGATCTGCGTCCGGTCGCCGCACGCGATGCTCGGCTACTGGGCCGACCCCGCGCTGACCGCGCGGGTCGTCCGCGACGGCTGGCTGCACACCGGCGACCTCGGCCGGTTCGACGACCGCGGCTATCTGCACGTCCACGGCCGGATCGCCGACGTGATCAAGACCAACGGCATCCGGATCCACCCCGAGGCCGTGGAGCGGGCCCTCCTCGGCCACCCCGGCGTCGCGCAGGCCGCGGTCTTCGGCATCGTCGCCGAGGACCGCACCGAGCGGGCCCGGGCCGCCGTCGTGCCGCACCCCGGCGCCCGGCTCACCGCCGACGAGCTGGCCCGGCACCTGCGGGCGGAGCTCACCCCGGAGCACGTGCCGGCCGTCATCACCTTCCACCCCGAACTCCCGCTCGGCCCCACCGGGAAGCCCGACCGGGCGGCCCTGCGGGCCCCGGGAGCGGCCACACCCTCCCGCTAGCGCCCGGCCGGTCACCACGACCGCGCGCCACACCCCCACCAGAACCGGAGATTGTCATGACCACTTCCAACGCCCCCGCTTCCACCCCCGCTTCCAACTCCCCCGCCTCCGATGCGCCCGCTTCCGGCGACGACCGTTTCGCCGGCCTCGCCGCACTCGTCGTCGAGGTCAAGCCCGGCCTCGGCGACCTCACCCTCACCCCCGAGCAGTCCCTCGTCGACGACCTCGGCCTCGACTCCCTGGACCTCCTCCAGCTCGCCCGGAAGATCAACCGCAAGCTGGGCGGCGACTTCGACCTCGACGCCTGGAACGAGCAGGCCGACACCCACCGCCGCTCCCTCGGCTCGGTGCTCGCCGCCATCGAGCCCGCCGCCGTCTGAGCCCGCGACACCGACCCGGAAGGAACGAAGATGACCGAGCACCACAGGGTCGCCATCGTCACCGGCGGCTCGCGGGGCATCGGACGCGCCGTCGCCCTGCGCCTCGCGCGCGACGGCCACACCGTCCACCTGGTGTACCGGGAGGCGGCCGACGAGGCCGCCGAGGCGGTCGAGGAGATCACGGCCGCCGGCGGCCGGGCCCGGGCCCACCGGGCCGACGTCGCGGACGAGGCCGCCGTCGACGCCCTGGTCGACGACGTCGCCGAGCAGGACGGCGGCATCCACGTCCTGGTCAACAACGCCGCCGTGATCGACGACCGGCTGCTGCTCGGCACCCGGACCGCCGGCTGGGAGCGCGTCCTGCGCACCAACCTCACCGGCCCGTTCCTCACCAGCCGGGCGGTCCTGCCCGTCATGCTGGACCAGGGCTGGGGGCGGATCGTCAACATCTCGTCGAACTCGGTGCGGATCCCCGGCCCCGGGCAGACCGCCTACGCCGCGTCCAAGGGCGGCCTGGAGGCGTTCACCCGCGCCCTGGCCGCGGAGGTCGGCCACAAGGGCGTCCGGGTCAACACCGTGGCGCCCGGCAAGGTCCGCACCGACATGACGACCGCCGTCGCCGACCTGCTCGGCGGCGACGGCGCGGGGACCCGCTGGGGCGTCCCCGAGGACATCAGCGGCATCGTCGGCTTCCTCGCCGGCGACGAGGCCGACTACATCCAGGGGCAGACCATCACCGTCGACGGCGGACGCCTCGTCATGCGCGACCGGGCCGGCCGGGGCCGGGCCTCGTGAACGGGAAGACCACGAACGGGGAGCCCCTGAAGGAGGACCCCCCGACCAGGGAGACCCTGAAGTACTGGGAGGACCTCGTCGACGCGCCCGTCCGGAGGTTCGGTCCGCTCGTCGTCGGGACCGGGCTGATGGACCACCTGCTCGACCTCATGGGCGAGAAGCACCCGATCCACGACGACGCCGGGTTCGCGCGGACGCTGGACCGGCAGGAGCGGATCGTCCCCGGCGGCTTCATCCACTCGGTGACCTCCGGCTGGACCGTCCAGCACGGTGCACCGGTGGCCGTCATCGGCATGCGCCGGCTCGCCTGGGACTTCCTGCGGCCGCTCTACCCGGACCAGCCCTTCTGGTTCACCACCGAGACCGAGCGCTCCGCCGAGATCGACGCCAGGCGCGGCACGATCGACTCCGTCCGCCGGGTCTTCGACGAGCAGGGGCGCACCCACGCCATCGGACGGATGAGCCTGGTCGTCCTGCGCCGCGCCGCGGCGCCCGGGAGCACCGCCGCGGACCCGCCCGGGAGCACCACCGACTCCGACTCCGACTCCGCCGAGAGGAACACCCGATGAGCACCGAGATCAAGCCGCTTCAGGGAAAGGTCGCCCTGGTCACCGGCGGCTCGCGCGGGATCGGCGCCGGCATCACGCGCAAGCTGGCCGCCTGGGGCGCCACCGTCTGCGTCAACTACGTGGACCGGGCCAAGCCCGCCCGCGAGCTGGCCGCCGAACTCGCCGACCAGGGAAGCAAGGTGACGCTCCACCAGGCCGACCTCGCCGACCCGGAGGCGATCGAGGGACTGATCCGCGAGATCGGGGAGCAGCACGGGGACCTGCACGTCCTGGTCGCCAACGCGGCGGCCACCAAGTTCACCCGCCTGGAGGACGCCACCCTCGGCCAGTGGCAGTTCGTCCAGGACACCAACGCCCGCTCCACCTGGCTGCTCGCCAAGCACGCCGTCCCGCTGATGCGGGACCGCCCCGGCGCCCGGTTCATCACCATCACCAACTCCACCACCACCCGTATCGTCCCGGGGGCCGGCCTGTTCGGGGCCGCCAAGGCCGCCCTGGAGTCCCTGACCGAGTACCTCTCCTACGAGCTGGCGCCCTACGGCATCGTCGCGAACTGCGTGCGCCCCGGGCTCGTCCAGACCGGTGTCTTCAAGGTCCGGCCCGACCTCAACCGGGGCGTGGCGCACGAGCAGTCGGTCACACCGTGGGCGGGCGACCGGATGACCACCCCGGAGAACAGCGCCGACGTCGTCGCCATGCTCTGCCTGGACGAGGCCGCCTGGATCGCCGGCCAGACCATCACCGTGGACGGCGGCTACCGGCTCTGGGGCCACAGCCTCGGCGACCACCAGAGCCTCTGACGGCCGGAAGGACGGCACAGCCATGTCCGACATCGACATCGACATCACCGGCACCGGCCTCCTCACCTCCGCCGGTGCCGGCGTCCACCGCGCCTGGGAGGCGCTGGAGTCCGGCACGCCCGGCTTCGGCGACGGCGCCGGCCTGCCGTGGCCGGTCGCCGCGGTGGACCCGCGCCACGCGCCCTGGCCCGACGGCGCCCGCTGGCAGAACATCCGCAAGTACGCCGGCCCGGGCGCGCACTGGGGCCTCGCCGCCGCCAGCGCGGCGCTGGCGCGGGCCGGCTGGGAGGACGGCGCACCGGCCGGCGACCAGGCGGGCGACCAGGCCGGCGACCAGGCCGGCCGCCCGGACCCCACCCGCGGCGGCACCGTCGTGGCCGTCAGCAGCAACGGCTCCGACGAACTCGCCGACATCCTGCCGCGCCTCGCCGTCCTCGCCCAGCACGACGAGCGCCCGATCGCCGAGCTGCTCTACGACGAGGTGCCCGACTACGCCTACATCCGGAGCATCCCGTCCCAGCTCGGCCAGTTCGTCGCACTCGCCTCCGGGTTCGAGGGCTCGAACCTGTCCGTCTACGGCGAGACCGGCGCCGGCGGGCTCGGCGCGCTGGCCCTGGCCGTCCGGCTGATCCGGAGCGGCGAGCTCGACCGCGTCCTGGTCGTGGGCGTCAGCCCGCCGCTGCCGCTGACCACCGCCGTGGCCTTCGACCGGGAGGAGCGCTTCGGCCGCGAGGCCGGCCCCGGGCGCGGCCCCTTCGACCTCGACCGGGCCGGCACCCTCGTCGGCCAGGCCGCGGCGGCCCTGCTGATCGAGAATACCGCCGCGGCCCGCGCCCGGGGCGCCGCCCCCCTGGCCCGGCTCGCCGCCTGCGAGACGCTCTGCGCCGCCGACCGGGCGTCCGCCACCGCGGCCGTGGTCGACGAGGTGCTCGCCCGCGCCGGACGCCCGGCGGACCTCTGGTGGGCGCACGGGTGCGGCTCCGTCGCGATGGACCTCGCCGAGTGCGAGGCCGTCGCCCCCCGCCTGGGCGCGGCGGTGCCGGCCACGTCCAGCAAGGGAACCGTCGGCAACGCCCTGGAGTGCTCCGCACTCGTCGACGCGGTGCTCGCCGTGGAGGCGCTGCGCCGCGGCCGGCTCCCCGCCGTCGGCCTGCTGGAGAAGCCCGACCCCGCGCTCGGGGCCGTGGACTTCGTCGTCGGCGGACCGCGCGAGGTGCCGGGCGCGGCCGCCGCCCTGGTCACCGCGCTCGGCCACGGCCGGGACGCGGCGACGGCGGGTGCCGCCGTGATCGTGAAGGGAAGCTGACGTGGACAGTCGCATCGTCATCACCGGGATGGGCGTGGTCACCCCCATCGGCGCGACCGTGGAGTCCTTCTGGGAGGCCAACCTGGCCGGCCGGTCGGGACTCGTGGCCGAGGACCGGATCGACGTGTCGGGCCTGCCGTGCGGGTGGGTGTCCGGCGTGATCCCGGAGGAGGTCAAGGCGCAGGTGCGGGAGGGCTGGGGCGCGCCGGGCCGGTCGTGGAGCGACACGATCATGCACTGCGCGGTCGACCAGGCGCTCACCGACGCCGGGGTCGGCGGGCCGCTGGCCCGGCCGGCCGGGCTGGTCTGGTCGCGGGTCTGGCCGGGGCCGAGCGGCTCCGACCCGCGCGACTACGAGGTCCACCTGCGGGAGGTGGCCGCCTGCCGGACCGCCGTCGGGGACGATCCGGCCGCCGTGGCCGCCTACCTCCGCGAGCGGCCGCTGCCGCCGGAGCCCACCGACGTGTCGGCGTTCCCGCGCGAGGTCTCGCGGCGGCTGGGCGTTCCGCTGGTCACCACCCGCCTGGAGGCCACCTGCTCGGGCGGGCTGCGGGCGATCGCCGAGGCCGCCAGGCTGCTGCGGTCGGGCCGGGTGGACGTCGCCGTGGTCACCGCCGCGGTCTCGCGCAGCACCCCGTACGTGCTGTCGCAGTACAACCAGCTGATGGCGCTGTCCCGGTGGAAGGGCGACCCGGCGCAGGCGTCGATGCCCTTCGACCGGCGGCGCTCCGGGATGGTCATCAACGAGTCCGCCGGGGCGCTGGTTCTGGAGACCGCCGAGCACGCCGCCCGGCGCGGGGCCGGCGGGGCGCACGCGGTCGTGGGCGGCTGGGGCCTGGCCGTGGACACCGCGCACATCACCGCTCCGCAGGTCGGGTCGGTGGAGCGGGTGATCCGGACCGCCCTGGAGCGCTCGGGCACCGACCCCGCCGGGATCGACACCGTCAACGCGCACGGCACGTCGACCAGGCTCAACGACCTCACCGAGGCCCGCGCCCTGCACCGGGTCTTCGGCGGGCGGATGGCCGAGCTCGACGTCTGCGCCGTCAAGTCGCTGACCGGGCACGGCTCCGCGGCCTCCGGCATCGTCGAGTCGGTGGTCGCCGCGCTGACGCTCTGCCGGGGTGTCGTCCCGCCGGTGGTGACCTGCGCCGAGCCGGACCCGGAGTGCGCGGTGCGGACCAACGCGGCACCGGTGGAGCGGCCGGTTCGCACGGTCCTGAAGAACTCGTTCGGCTTCGGCGGCCAGTACGCGTCCATGGTCTTCCGCCGGCCGGACGATCCGCGCGCACCCCGCCCCGCCGCGGCGGCCCGGGGCTGAGCGACCGTGCTGGACGTCGTCGAGCTCACCCTCGGACAGCAGCCGGCCGGTGCGGACGGGCCGCCGGTGAGCGTGATCTGGCTGCACGGCATGGGCCAGGACCCGTCCGCCCTGATGCCGACCGCCCGGCTGCTCGGCCCGCCCGGGCCGGCCCCGCGCGGGCTGTTCCCGCGGGCGCCGGAGCAGCCGGGCGGGCTGGGCGGCGGCCGGGTGGTGCGCGCCTGGTTCCCGCAGAGCGTCTTCAGCCTCGACCGGATCGGCCTGCCCGACGTCCTCGCCATGGCCGAGCGCCTGCGCGAGGTGGTGGACGCCGAGACGGCCCGGACCGGCACGGGCCGGGTGCTGCTGGCGGGCTTCTCCCAGGGGGCGGTCATGGCCCTGGTCACCTGCCTGCTCCACCCCGCCCCGCTGGCCGGGCTCGCCCTCAGCGCCCCCTACCTGCCCGGCGGCCTCGCCGCCTGTCTGGCCGAACGCCGCACCCCGGCCAGCACGGCGACCCCGGTCTGGATCGCCCACGGCGCCGACGACTGGGTGATCCCGCCCTCCGCCGGCGCCCACGTCCGCGACACGCTCCTCGCCTGGGGCCATCCCGTGACCTGGCACCACCTCCCGGCCGGCCACACGCCCTTCCCCGCCCCGCCGGCCGCCCTCCTGCGCTTCCTGGCCGCCTGCCGGTCCGGTCGTGGCTGACCGGCCGGGGTCCGCGGGCCCCGGCCGGTCGGCGGGGACGGCTACTGGGGGGTGACGTAGGCGCCGGAGATGCCGCCGTCGACGAGGAAGGTGTTGGCGGTCATGAAGGACGAGTCGTCGGAGGCCAGGAAGGCGACCGCGGCGGCGATCTCCTCCGGCTCCGCGAAGCGGCCGAGCGGGATGTGGACGAGGCGGCGGGCGGCGCGCTCCGGGTCCTTGGCGAACAGCTCCTGGAGCAGCGGGGTGTTGACCGGGCCGGGGCAGAGGGCGTTGACGCGGACGCCCTCGCGGGCGAACTGCACGCCCAGCTCGCGGGACATCGCGAGGACGCCGCCCTTGGAGGCGCTGTAGGAGATCTGCGAGGTGGCGGCGCCCATCACGGCCACGAAGGAGGCCGTGTTGATGATGGAGCCCTTGCCCTGGCGCTGCATGTGCGGGATGGCGTACTTGCAGCAGAGGTAGACGCTGGTCAGGTTGACCTCCTGGACGCGCTTCCAGGCGTCCAGGCCGGTGGTGAGAATGGAGTCGTCGTCGGGCGGGGAGATGCCCGCGTTGTTGAAGGCGATGTCGAGCCGCCCGTACTCGTCCACGGCGCGCTGGAAGAGGGCCTCCACCGCCCGCTCGTCGGTGACGTCGGCCTCGATGAAGAGGCCGCCGACCTCGTTGGCGGCCTTGGCGCCCGTCTCCGGGTCGAGGTCGACGCAGACCACCTTGGCCCCCTCGGCGGCGAACCGCCTGGCGGTGGCCAGGCCGATGCCGCTGCCGGCGCCGGTGATGACGGCCACCCGGCCGGCCAGTCGCTCGTTCAGTCGCTCGGTCATGCTGATCACTCCTCCGTGGAGATGAAGACGTTCTTGGTCTGGGTGAAGGCGTCGAGGGCGTCCGGGCCGAGTTCACGGCCGAGGCCGGACTGCTTGAAGCCGCCGAACGGCGTCGAGTAGCGCACCGAGGAGTGCGAGTTGACGGAGAGGTTGCCGGCCTCGACCCCGCGGCAGACCCGCAGGGCGCGGCCGACGTCCCTGGTCCACACGGAGCCGGAGAGCCCGTACTCGGTGGCGTTGGCGATGCGCACGGCGTCCTGCTCGTCGCGGAACGGGACGACGGTGACGACCGGGCCGAAGATCTCCTCGGTGAACGCCTGGTCGTCGTGCCGCACGGGCGCCAGCACCGTCGGCGGGTACCAGAACCCGGGCCCGTCGGGGGCGCTGCCGCGGAAGGCGACCGCCGACCCGTCCGGCACGTAGGAGGCGACCCTGGCGCGGTGGGCGGCGGAGATCAGCGGGCCCATCTCGGTCTTCTCGTCGGCCGGGTCGCCGACCCGCACACCCCGGACGGCGGGCTCCAGCAGCGCCATGAACTCGTCGTACGCGGAGGCCTCGACGAGGATCCGGGAGCGGGCGCAGCAGTCCTGGCCGGCGTTGTCGAAGACGGCGTAGGGGGCGGTGGCGGCGGCCTTGGCGAGGTCGGCGTCGGCGAAGACGATGTTGGCGCTCTTGCCGCCGAGTTCGAGGGTGACCGGCTTCACCTGGGCGGCGCAGCCCGCCATGATCCCCTTGCCGACCCGGGTGGAGCCCGTGAACACCACCTTCCGCACGTCGGGGTGGCTGACGAAGCGCTGCCCGACCACCGGGCCGCGGCCGGGCAGGATCTGCAGCACGCCCTCGGGGAGGCCGGCCGCGAGGGCGAGTTCGCCGAGGCGCAGGGCGGTGAGCGGGGTGAGCTCGGCGGGCTTGACGATGACGGTGTTGCCGGCGGCGAGGGCGGGGGCCAGCGCCCACGCGGCGATCGGCATCGGGAAGTTCCACGGCACGATGACGCCGACGACGCCGAGCGGCTCCTGGAAGGTGACGTCGAGACCCCCGGCGACCGGGATCTGCCGTCCGAAGAGCCGTTCCGGGGCGGCGGCGTAGTACTCGATGACGTCGCGCGCGTTGCCGGCCTCCCAGCGGGCGTTGCCGATGGTGTGGCCGGCGTTGGCGACCTCCAGTGCGGCGAGGTGTTCGCGGTCCGCGTCGACGGCGGCGGCGAAGGCGCGCAGCAGGCGGGCGCGGTCGGCGGGGGTGACGCGGCGCCAGGTGTCGAAGGCGGCGCGGGCGCGGTCGACGGCGGCGTCGGTCTCGGCGAGGCCGGCCAGTGTGACGGTGGTGATCACCTCCTCGGTGGCGGGGTTGACGACCTCGAAGAGGTCCGGTTCGGTCATCGTGCGGTCTCCCTGTGGCTGGTGGTGGCGAGCGCGGCGGTGCTGAGCGCCTGGAAGAGGCGCAGGTCGTCGGGGTCGGTCTCGGGGTGCCACTGGACGCCCAGCGCGAACCGGCGGCCGGGCAGTTCGAGTGCCTCGACGGTGCCGTCGGCGCTGTGGGCGGTGGCGGTCAGCCCGGTGCCGAGCCGGGCGACGGCCTGGTGGTGGTAGCAGGAGACGTCGGCGGCGGGCCCGAGCACGGCGGCGATCCGGCTGCCGTCGAGGACGTCGACGCGGTGGCGGACGAACCCGGCCGGGACGATCTGGTGGCTGCGCTCGGGCAGGTGCTGGAGGAGCGTGCCGCCGAGGGCGACGTTGAGCAGCTGCATGCCGCGGCAGACGCCGAGCAGCGGCAGGTCGCGCTCCAGCGCGCCGAGCAGCAGGTCGTTCTCCCAGTCGTCGCGGGCCCGGTGCGGCGGGCCGGTGTGCGGGCCGGCGGCGGCCGCGTAGCGGGCCGGGTCGATGTCGGGGCCGCCGGCCAGGACCAGCCCGTCCAGGGCGTCGAGCAGGTGGCCGACGCCGCCGGGCTGCGGCGGCAGCAGGACGGGCGTGCCGCCGGCCCGGGCGACGGCGTCGACGTAGGTCTGCGGGACGAGCGAGGCGCGCTGGCGCCAGACGGCCCAGGCGGCCTCGTCCTGGTAGCTGGTGATGCCGATCAGGGGGCGCCGGCGGTGGTCGCGGTTCACAGCCGCTCGAATCCGCGGCGCCGCTCCCAGTCGGTCACCGCCCGGTCGTAGGCGGCGAGTTCGACCCGGCCGGCGTGGGCGTAGTGGCGGACGACGTCCTTGCCGAAGGCCGCACCGGCGGCTGCGCTGCTCTCGAAGGCGGTGACCGCGTCGCGCAGCGTGGCCGGCACCCGGGGGGCGTCGGAGGCGTAGGCGTTGCCGGTGAACTCCGGTTCGAGTTCGAGCTGTTGCTCGATGCCGTGCAGGCCGGCCGCGATCAGGGCGGCCACCGCGAGGTACGGGTTGACGTCGCCGCCGGGGACGCGGTTCTCGAAGCGCAGCGAGGGGCCGTGGCCGACCACCCGCAGGGCGCAGGTGCGGTTGTCCCGCCCCCAGGCGATCGCGGTGGGCGCGAAGCTGCCGGGAACGTAGCGCTTGTAGGAGTTGACGGTGGGGGCGAACAGCAGTGAGAAGTCGGCCAGGCAGGCGAGTTGGCCGGCCAGGAAGTGCTCCATGGTGCGGGAGAAGCCGTGCGGCCGGTCGCCGGCGAACACGGGGGTGCCCTGCTCGTCACGCAGGCTGAGGTGGATGTGGCAGGAGTTGCCCTCGCGTTCGTCGTACTTGGCCATGAAGGTGAGGCTGTAGCCCTCCTGGGCGGCGATCTCCTTGGCGCCGGTCTTGTAGACGGAGTGGTCGTCGCAGGTGGTGAGGGCGTCGGCGTACTTGAAGGCGATCTCGTGCTGGCCCAGGTTGCACTCGCCCTTGGCCGACTCGACGGTGAGGCCGGCGCCGGCCATCCCGTTGCGCAGCCGGCGCAGCAGGGGTTCGATCCGGCCGGTGCCGAGGACGGAGTAGTCCACGTTGTACTGGTTGGCCGGGGTGAGCCGGGTGTAGTCCTTGTCCCAGGCCTGCTCGTAGGTGTCGCGGAAGACGATGAACTCCAGCTCGGTGGCGGCGTGGGCCTGCCATCCGTATCCGGCCAGCCGGTCGAGCTGGCGGCGCAGGATCTGGCGCGGGGAGACGGCGACGGGCGTGCCGTCGTGGTGGGCGATGTCGCACTGGACCATGACGGTGGCGGGGTGCCAGGGCACCGCGCGCAGCGTGGCGAGGTCGGGGCGCAGGACGAGGTCGCCGTAGCCGCTCTCCCAGGAGGAGATGTCGTAGCCGTCCACGGTGTTCATGTCGACGTCGACGGCGAGCAGGTAGCCGCAGCCCTCGGCGGCGTTCGGGACGACGTCGGCCAGGAAGTACGGCGCGGCGACGCGTTTGCCCTGGAGGCGGCCCTGCATGTCGGTCATCGCGAGCACGACGGTGTCGACGGACCCGTCGGCCACGCGGGTGCGCAGTTCGTCGAGGGTGAGCCGGGGGCTGTTCAACGGATCTCCAGTGCGTCTTCGGCGTCCGGTGCGGCCGGGCCCTGCGGTGTCTCGTGGATGCGGGGGCCGGTGAACCAGTGGCGGGCGGAGGCGAGCCACCAGAGGCCGGCGAAGCCGACGACCACGGCGACGGCCACGGGCGTGTAGTTGAAGCTCTCTGCGGTGATCGGGTTGACGGTGGGGAGCATGAACAGGACGGTGATCACGGCCGTCCAGCCGACCGCGACGGTGCCGATCATCCGGCTCCAGCGGCCCAGGTGCCAGGGACCACGCGGGAAGGCCTCGCCCTGGCGCAGCCGCAGGTAGACCGGGATGACGTAGGAGATGTAGAGGCCGATCACCGAGATCGAGGTGACGGCGGTGTACGCGGTGGTGTTCCAGAGCGCGGGCAGGCCGAGCAGCAGGGCGCCGCCGGTCGCCAGCCAGACCGCGTTGGTGGGGGTCTGGGTGCGCGGGTCGATGCGGTGCCACAGGGCCGAGCCCGGCAGTGCGCCGTCCCGCGAGAAGGCGTAGATCATGCGGGAGTTGGCGGTGACGGAGGCCATGCCGCAGAAGAACTGGGCGCCGATGACGATCAGCAGGAGCAGTTCGGCGCCGTTGACGCCGATCGCGTCGATGAAGATCTGTGCGGGCGCCACGCCGGTGTCGCTGGCCAGCGCGCCGTCGTAGTCGCGGATGGCGAAGGTGATGCCCAGCAGCAGGATCCACCCGGCGACCAGGGAGACGGTGATGGCGTTGACGATGCCGCGCGGCCCGGAGCGGGCGGCGTCGTGGGTCTCCTCGGTCATGTGGGCGGAGGCGTCGTAGCCGGTGAGGGTGTACTGGGCCATGAGCAGGCCGAGCATGGCCACGTAGAGCTGGTTGTGGAAGCCGGTGTTGTTGACGAACTCGGTGAACACGAAGGAGGCGGAGGCGTGCTGGTCGGGCAGCAGGACGAGCGCGCCGACGATGACGGCGACGCCGACCAGGTGCCACCAGACGGACACGTTGTTGAGGAAGGCGACGAGGCGCACGCCGCGGGTGTTGAGCAGGCCGTGCAGGAGCAGGATGACGGCGAAGATCTCCACCGTGTGCGCGGGGCTCGCGGCGAAGCCGAACTGGAGGCTCAGGAAGGCGTTGGTGAAGAACGCGGCGCCGTAGTCGACGCCGGCGGTCACCGCGACCTGTCCCAGGAAGTTGAACCAGCCGGTGAACCAGCTCCAGGCGGGTCCGCTGCTGCGGGCCAGCTTGGCCGACCAGTAGTACAGGCCGCCCGCGGTCGGGTAGCTGGAGCAGATCTCGGCCATCGCCAGCCCGACGCAGAGCGTCAGCAGGCCGACCACCGGCCAGCCCCAGACGATCATCGCGGGGCCGCCGGCGTTCATCCCCGTCCCGTAGAGGGTGAGACAGCCGGACAGGATGGAGACGATGGAGAAGGAGACGGCGAAGTTGGAGAAGCCCGACATCGAACGGGCGAGCTCCTGGGTGTAGCCGAGCTCGCGCAGCCGCTGTTCGTCGGCGGAGAGCCCGTCGGCGGGGGAGGCGGTGTCGGCGGCGGTAACGGGGGGTGTGTCTGCCGGAAACACCGGCGGGGCAGGCTGGTCGGGTGAGCGTTCGTCGGTCATGGGCACCCCTGGGGGTTGAGGGTGTGCCGGCGGACGGGCGGCCACGGCGGTGTGGCACGCCTCCCCCGGCGGGTGAGACGGTCGGACGGCTCTTCAATGGCCTGGATTCAGACCATTGGGGTGGTGAGCAGCATCGTTCACCCCCCGCCCGGGCCGCGTCAAGGGTGGTGAGGGGGCGGGTCCGGGAGCCACTCATAGGTACGATTCCGGCGTGGACGTCGACGAGGTACGCGAACAAGCGCGCGTGGACTGGCAGGCCGGGGCGATCTTCCGGCCCGTACGGACCGGCAACGCCTTCGAGGAGACCGTCGAACGCCTCCTCCAGGCGATCAAACTGGGCGTCTTCGGCCACGGCGACCGGCTGCCCGCCGAACGCGACCTCGCCACCCGGCTCGGGGTCAGCCGCGAGACCCTGCGCGAGGCGCTCCGCACGCTCCAGCAGGCCGGCTGCGTCGAGTCCAGACGCGGCCGCTACGGCGGCACCTTCGTCACCTACCGGATGCCGCCGCCGGACGTCGCCGAGCTGCGCCGGGCCGCCCGCGACCTCGGCGGCGAACTGGAGGACGCGCTGACGTACCGTCTGGTGCTGGAGACCGGCGCCGCCGAGGCGGCCGCCCGGCGCACCCTCTCCGCCGACCAGCGCGCCTACCTGGAGAGCCGGCTCGCCGACCTGGAGGGCGCGCCCCCGGAGCAGTACCGGCAGCTGGACTCGCGCTTCCACCTGGCCGTCGGCGAGCTGACCGGCTCCCGCACCCTGGCCGCCGGCATCGCCGAGGCCCGGATGCGCCTGAACGACCTGCTCAACGCCATCCCGATGCTGGAGCGCAACATCGAGCACGCCGCCGACCAGCACCGCGCGATGGTCCGGGCGATCCTCGACGGCGACGGCGAGGCCGCCCGCCGCGCCACCGAGGAGCACCTCGCCGCGACCGCCGCACTGCTCCGGGGCTTCCTGGCCTGACGGGCGCGCTCCGCCCCCGGGCGACCACGGAGCGTGATATCCGCTGGTGGTCGGATACCCTGGCCAGGTGAGCGAGAACCTTCCCCCCTGCCCCCGGTGCTCCAGCGAGTACACCTACGAGATGAACGCACTCATGGTCTGCCCCGAGTGCGGCAACGAATGGGTGCCCGGCGCCGGCGGCGCCGAGGAGACCGGCGCCGCCGGCGAGCGGGTGGTCAAGGACTCGGTCGGCAACGTGCTGAGCGACGGCGACACCGTGACCGTCGTCAAGGCGCTCAAGGTCAAGGGCAGCCCCTCGGGCATCAAGGCGGGCACCAAGGTCCGCAACATCCGCCTGGTCGACGGCGTCGACGGCCACGACATCGACTGCAGGATCGAGGGCTTCGGCCCCATGCAGCTCAAGTCGAGCGTGGTCAAGAAGGCCTGAACCCCCCGCGAGGGCGCCCGCGTCGGGCGTCGGCGCAAGGCGCCCAACCCCCAATGTAAGGTCAACACAACCCGCCAAATGGAGTCGGTTATAAACAACAAAAGCTCGCCACCAACGCCCTAGT
>NZ_JBHJUK010000011.1:39004-41491 GCF_042266225.1 Kitasatospora sp. NPDC056181 | reverse complement strand
TAGTCACCTGTCGTGGGGTCTCTGTTTTGTTTTTTCGCGCGAGCGTCGTGCTGGGTCAACAAGGCGCGCCCCCCGGGCGGGGGGGCCGGCGGCGGCCTGAGCCGCTGGGCGCCCTTCGCCATTTGTCAGGTCATCCGTCCCGGCCTATTGACTCGGATTCCAACAGTGGCGATTCTCGTCACACCGAGTACGCGGGACATGACAGTCGACCGGACGGCGGTTGCCCCGCACCGGTCCGGCCGTCCCACCGCGTCATCCGCTCCCCGACCCGAGTGGTGCCCATGACCCAGCTCCCCCACAGCAGGCTCCGGCTCGCCACCCTCCTGGCCTCGTTACTCGCCCTGATCGCCGTGGCGCTCGCCGCGCCGGCGCCCGGGGTCGCGAGCGAGCCGGGCTGGTGGAACCCGATCGCACGGCCCTCGCCCGACTCGCAGATCAACGTCACGGGCGAGCCCTTCAAGGGAACCGACGCCCAGGGCAAGGTCCGCGGCTTCGTCGACGCGCACGACCACATCATGGCCAACGAGGCCTTCGGCGGCCGGCTGATCTGCGGCAAGGCGTTCTCCGAGGCCGGGGTCGCCGACGCGCTCAAGGACTGCCCCGAGCACTACCCCGACGGCTCCCTCGCCGTCTTCGACTTCATCACCAAGGGCGGGGACGGCAAGCACGACCCGGTCGGCTGGCCCACCTTCAAGGACTGGCCCGCCCACGACTCGCTGACCCACCAGCAGAACTACTACGCGTGGATCGAACGCGCCTGGCGCGGCGGCCAGCGGGTGCTCGTCAACGACCTGGTCACCAACGGGGTGATCTGCTCGGTCTACTTCTTCAAGGACCGCAGCTGCGACGAGATGACCTCCATCCGGCTCCAGGCGCAGAAGACCTACGAGCTCCAGGCCTACATCGACACCATGTTCGGCGGGCCCGGCAAGGGCTGGTTCCGGATCGTCACCGACAGCGCGCAGGCCCGCGAGGTCGTCAAGCAGGGCAAACTCGCCGTCGTCCTGGGCGTGGAGACGTCCGAGCCCTTCGGCTGCAAGCAGATCCTGGACGTCGCCCAGTGCAGCAAGGCCGACATCGACCGCGGCCTCGACGAGCTGTACGGGCTCGGCGTGCGCAGCATGTTCCTCTGCCACAAGTTCGACAACGCGCTGTGCGGGGTCCGCTTCGACGAGGGCGCGCTCGGTACGGCGATCAACGTCGGCCAGTTCCTGTCGACCGGCACCTTCTGGAAGACGGAGCAGTGCGCCGGACCGCAGCACGACAACCCCATCGGCCTCGCCCCGGCGCCGGCCGCCCAGCAGCAACTGCCGCAGGGCGTCGCCGTCCCGTCGTACGCCACCGACGCCCAGTGCAACAGCCGCGGGCTGACGGAGCTCGGCGAGTACGCCGTGCGCGGCATGATGAAACGCAAGATGATGCTGGAGGTCGACCACATGAGCGTGAAGGCGGCCGACCGCTCCTTCGACATCCTCGAATCCGAGTCGTACCCGGGCGTCATCTCCTCGCACAGCTGGATGGACCTCGACTGGACCGAGCGGGTCTACAAGCTCGGCGGCTTCGTCGCCCAGTACATGAACGGCGCCGAGGCGTTCAGCAACGAGGCGAAGCGCACCGACGCGCTGCGCGACAAGTACCAGGTGGGCTACGGCTACGGCACCGACATGAACGGCGTCGGCGGCTGGCCCGGCCCGCGCGGCGCGGACACCGCCAACCCGGTGCGCTACCCGTTCCGCAGCGTGGACGGCGGCTCGGTCATCGACAAGCAGACCGCCGGCTCCCGCACCTGGGACATCAACACCGACGGTGCCGCGCACTACGGCCTCGTCCCGGACTGGATCGAGGACATCCGGCAGGTCGGCGGCCAGGGCGTGGTGGACGACCTCTTCCGGGGCGCCGAGTCCTACCTCACCACCTGGGGGGCGTCCGAGCACCACCGGGCGGGCGTGAACCTGGCCGCGGGGTCGCCCGCCTCGGCCTCCTCGACGGAGTGGAACCCGTTCGTCAGCTACGCCCCCGGGCGGGCCGTGGACGGCGACCTCGGGAGCCGCTGGGCCAGCGACTGGAGCGACGACCAGTGGCTCCGGCTCGACCTCGGGTCCACCACCCTGGTCGGGCGCGTCACCCTGGACTGGGAGCGCGCCTACGGCAGGGGGTACCGCATCGAGGTCTCCACCGACGGCACCGACTGGCAGTCCGTCTGGTCCACCACCACCGGCGGCGGCGGACTGGAGACCGCGCGGTTCGCCGGCGTCCCCGCCCGGTACGTCCGCGTCCACGGGCTGCAACGCGGCACCCAGTGGGGCTACTCGCTCCACGAGGTCGGCGTCTACAGCACCTGACGGACGCCTTGCCCCGGTGCCCCGGTCCGCCGTGACCGGGGCACCGGGCTACCGGGGCACCGGGCTACCGGGGCACCGGGCTACCGGGGCACCGGGCTACCGGGGCACCGGGCTACCGGGGCACCGGGCTACCGGGGCACCGGGC
>NZ_JBHJUK010000011.1:0-38904 GCF_042266225.1 Kitasatospora sp. NPDC056181 | reverse complement strand
TGCCGGGGCAGCCGGGCGGCGGATCACCTCCGATCGCCGTCCGGCCACTGGGAGATCGGGCTCAGGTCGCCCTCCACCGTGGTGACCGTCGTGCCGCCCGGCACGAACGACTCGAACTCGATCCGCGGATCGCCGATGTCGACGGTCACCACCAGCAGGTAGTGGTTCATCCGGGTCACCACGTCCTCGCCGAACAGCTCCACCTTCGACACGTTGCCGAAGGCGTGGAGCGGCCGCTCCGGCAGGGCCTTGAAGTGGGGCGACACGGCGTCCAGGAAGGCCTGCCGGGCCTCCTTCTCCTCCTCGATCTGCTCGGGGGTGGGGTTCCCGTCCCCCTTGAGCTCGATCCCGGTCCCGGGGGCGTCGATACGGAAGACTGTGATCATCAGCGGAACTCCAGTTCATCGGGGACCGTCCGCCGCGCGGGAGGTGACCCGCCGGCCCTCCGGTCCGTGAACGGACCGCTGCGGCCCCGGCGGTCCGGGGCACGCAGCAGCTCGGTGTACGCCGCCCAGGCGTCCAGCAGCGGCGGCACCACCGTCCGGCGCCGCCCGGAACCGGTGCGCAGGACGGCCGCCCGCACCTCGGCCGGCGACGCCGCGGGGAACTCGGACAGCAGCAGGGCGACCGTGCCCACCACGAACGGGACGGCGGCGCTGGTACCGGTGAGCGCGAACGGACGGTCCCCGGGGCCGAGACCCGTGACGGCCTCGCCGGGTGCGCCGATGCCGCGCCCCCCGATCGATCCCCCCAGGTTGGAGAGGTCCATCGGCCGCCCCCGCCGGTCGTAGGCGATCACCGGGATCGTCCAGGGGTGCCGGGTGAGGACGGAGGTGCCGACCGCGCCCTGGTTCCCGGCGGCCACCACCGTGATCACGCCGCGGTTGGCGGCGTGGTCCAGCGCCCACTCCAGCTCGCGGTGCGCCGTGCCGACGGGCCGGTCCGGGCCGACGCTCAGGTTCAGCACGCGGGCGCCCGCGTCGACCGTCTCCACGACGGCGGCCGCGAGGTCCTCCAGCCGCGTGGCGGGGGCGGCGCGGCCGGCGTCGCGGTCGGCCGCGAAGACGGGGCGCAGCAGGAGCGTGCAGCCCGGGCAGATGCCGGGCGGCTCCCACCCGCGCCCGGCGCCGAGCAGGCCGGCGACGAAGGTGCCGTGGAGACAGGCCGGGCCGCCGCCGCCCGCGCGGCTGCACGCGCCGCCGTGTCCGCCATCCGTCAGGATGCGCAGCCGCCGCCCGACGAGGCCCGGGTGGTCCAGGGCCACCAGGCCGTCGATCACCGCGACGACGACCTCCGGCCGGCCGGCGCCGCGTGCCATCAGCCGTGTGAGCCCGGCCTGTTCGAACGGTGTCGTCATCAGGTCGTCCCGTGTGCGTGGTCCCGCCGGCCTGCCTCGGTCCTCGGCCCCCGGCCGGGTCCGGTCGGGTACCGGATCACCGGAAGCGGCTGGTGTCGCAGGTGTCCAGACAGTCCTTCCGACACTGCCGGCACTCCCGACCACCGGGGTGGTTCCGGCACGGGACCAGGCATTCGGCCCTGCACTCCTGCGCGCAGAACGACCACTGCCCCACGATCACCAGCGGGCCCCGTGCGGAGCCGTGGCGCGACACCCGGTAGTGCCCGCCCGTGCGGTGGAGCGCCGACTCGGCGGTGAATCCCGGGATCGTCATCTCCGACACCTCCTCCTCCCGCGCCCGGCCGGCGCGGGTCAACGGTCGTAGTAGGGACATTGCTTGTTCACCGGGAACGGGAACTCCTCCGTGACGTCCGCCCGGACGAAGACGCGTCGTTCGTCCCGGGTGCGTCCTGCACCCGCGCGGGCCCGTCCGGCCGCGGCCCGGCCCATGCCGGGTCTGCCGGGTCGTGCCCTGTCCGGTCAGCCGATGGGGCCGCCGTCGCAGTCGTCCAGGCACCACTTCCGGCACCGCTTGCAGCGGGCGCCGCCGGGGTTGGGCTCGCACGCGCTGGAGCAGACCCCGCGGCACTCCAGCTCGCAGAGCGGGGTCAGGAACTCGCCCTGCCCCTCGATCACCTGCGGGCCCCGTGCGGAGCCGTGGCTCAACACCCGGTAGTGCCCGCCCGTGTGGTGGAGCACCGACTCGGCGGTGAATCCCGGGATCGTCATCTCCCGCACCTCCTTCTCCCGCGCCCGGCCGGCGCGGGTCAACGGTCGTAGTACGGACACAGCTTGTTCACCAGGAAGGGGAACTCCTCCGTGACGTCCACCCGGACGAAGAACTTCTCGGTGACGTCCGTCCGGCGGTCGGTGTAGCAGAACAGGACGTCGATGATCCTGCGGGCGCCGCTCAGCCGGGAGTCGCGGAAGCTCACCGCGGTCAGCGAGGAGTCGGCGGCGAAGGCCTCCACGGTCTTCTCGTAGATGCGCGGGTAGCGGACCGCGAGGTAGTTCAGCGCGCGGTGCTCGTCGGTGTCGCCCGCGTTGTCCCCCAGCTGCATCACCCGGTGCAGCAACTCCCTGGAGGACGTCACGAACAGGTCGTCGGCCATTCCCGCGGGCCGGTCTATCGCCGCCACCAGCTCCTCGGTGTCGAAGGAGTAGATCTGGTCGAAGGAGACGACCGGGAGCGTCAGGCCGTTGCAGAGGTCGGGCGGGGCGAGCGGCCCCCGGTGGCCGATGACGACGTCGAGGTCGGAGCCCTTGGGTTCCGGCCGGACGGCCGCGACCAGGCGGTCGAACTCCACCGGGTCCCGCGGTCGCAGGAGGTAGGTCTCGATCCCCTGCACGCTCAGGACGTAGCACAACTGGCGTGCGAGGTAACGGTTGTCGGGGTGTGAGACGACCGCGTGCACGGCCTGCCGGTCGGTCAGCTCGGCGCTGTCGGAGCGGTACACGGCCTGGGCGACCTCCTTCTCGACCGCCAGGCTCGGGAACCGGTAGTCGACCTGGCCGAGCACGTAGACGTAGCCGCCGCCGTGACCGCGGCCGCCCCGCCCTGAGTCGTCCCCGGCCGCCTCCGCGGTCGTGTCCCCGCTCCCGCACCCGTGGCCGCAGCCGTAGTCCGGCATCGCGGCGGCGGTCACGGTGGCATGGTCCGGCATCGCCGGGGCGCTCGCCGCGGCGGCGGTCACGGTGGCATGGTCCGGCGGGTCGAGGACCGGCCCGAGGCGGTCGGGGCCGTCCGCCGGCCGGTCCTCCACCAGGTCGGGGTGTTCCTGGTACTCCTGCTCCATCGGTGACTCCTCACGTCATGCCTCGGGTCACGCGTCCTGCCTCACGTCACGGCGTCCGGACCGTCGCGGAGTCCGCGTCACGGTCCGTCACCGCGCTCACGGTTGGTGAGCGCGGCCCCGCGACAGGACCACCCGGCGGTTGAGTGCGGCCGCGCGCCGCTCACAACCACCGCAGGGCCTCCTGATGCCCACCGTGCTCGTCACACGCCTGACCGCGTCCCCGAGGCCGATCTCCTCGTCGGTGACGAACCCGGGGACGAACCCGGGGACGCGCACCCTGCGCGGACGGCGGGCCCCGCCGCCGGGGGCGGGGGCGTCCTGCCACTCACCGTCGGTCATCGGTCATCTCCCTCACCGTCACCGCCCGTGCGCAGCGCTACGGCAGCGGGCGGCGGCCCGCCCGGGTGCCGCGGGAACGGGGGCGTGAAGACATGTCGGGTCGTGCACGTGTCGGGTCGTGAAATGTCAGGTCGTGAAATGTCGGGTCGTGAAACATGCCGGGCCGTTCGACGCGAGGTTTCCGTTCACTCGCGTGGGGGGGAGCCGGGGAGACCCTGGCTTCGGTCGCCCGCGGTCATCCACTACTTCCAGGCTGCTCCTGCCCGGCCCGACGTGCACCTCGGCGGGAGCGGGGCCGACCCCGGGGGCGGCACGGCCCGACGGCGTAGCCTGGACGCAGCGGGCCGCTCGCCCGGTGCCCCCGGGGTCGGCCCGCGAGGGAGCGCCGGCCGACCGGCGGCCGGAGGTCTCCGTCCGGACCACGTGACGGGAGCATCATCATGGCCATCCCCGGATTCCACGCCGAGGCGTCCGTCCGGCCGGGCCCCGGCCGGTACGCGACGACCCGGCCGGCGGCGGGCCCGCACGGCGGCGCCACCGGAGAACGGATCGTCCCCATGTTCACCGAGGAGGAGCGGCAACAGCGGATCAGGTGCAGCCAGCGCCTCGACTCCTGCGATCAGGACTGCCAGCCCCAGCTCGACATGGGCGACAGGTTCCAGTGGCAGCGGTGCCACGACGAGTGCAACCAGCAGTACGACGAGTGCATGCAGACCTGAGTTCCGGCTTCGAACCGGACGCGGTGCCCGCGGACACGCGAAAGCGGCCGGTCTCGGGGAGACCGGCCGCCCTGGTCACGCTGCCGGCGCCGCGGGGGCCCGGCGTGTTGGCCGTGCGGCTCAGGCGCCGGTCTTGGCCACCTGCTCCTCCTGGCCGGCGGCCGGGGCCGACTCCGCGGTGACCCGCGTGCCGGGGTGGAGCAGCGCGCACAGGAACGCGACGCCGAGCGCGGCCGCCATGCCGTACAGCACCGGGCCGTTGGCCTCGGCGAAGGCGTGGCGGACGGCGTCGATCATCTCGGCGGAGGCGCCGGACGCGCCGCCCTGGCCGCCGCCGCCCTCGCCGTGGCCGGTGATGCTCTTGGTGATCTCCTCCGCGGTGCCGTGCGCGACCTCGGCCGGGACGCCGTGCGCCAGCAGGGTGTCCTGGATGTTCGCGGTGGTGCTGTGCAGCAGGACGGTGCCCAGCACGGCCATGCCGAGGCTGGCCGAGTAGTTGCGCACGGTCTGCGTGATGCCGGTGACCTCGCCGTACGAGGCGCCGATCGCGCGGTTGACGGCGTCCGTCGACGCGGGCGTGAGCAGCAGGCCGATGCCGAGGCCGGCCAGCGCGATGTACGGCCACTGGGCGCCCAGCGACAGCTCGGTGATCTTGCCGGCCCAGAGCGCGAAGCCCACGGCGCCGACCGCGGTGCCCACCATCATCGGCGGCCGGGCACCGACGCGGTCGAGCAGCCGGCCGCCGAGCTGCGAGCCGGGGGCGAAACCGGCGAAGAACACCAGCAGGTAGAGGCCCGCGTCGTTGGCCGACTGGTTGAGCGCCACCTGCGAGTAGACCGAGGCGAAGAAGAACACCGGGACGAACGCGATCATCGCGAAGAACAGCACCGCGTTGTCGGCCGCGAAGGCACGGTCGGCGAAGACCCGGAGCTTGATCAGCGGGTCCTGGCTGCGCAGCTCGAACAGGACGAACAGGACCATCACGGCGAGGCCGCCGGCGATGCAGAGCCAGGTGGCCGGGCTGTCCCAGCCCCAGGTCGCGGCCTGCTGGAGGCCGAGCACGCTCAGGGCCATGCCGACCGCCACCAGCGCGGCGCCCACCCAGTCGATCGGCTCACGGCGCGGGGTGTTGCGGATCTTCGCCATCAGCGTCAGGACGATCGCGATGACGGCCATCGGCACGTTGACCCAGAAGATCGCCCGCCAGGTCCAGCTGGTCAGCCAGCCGCCGAGGATCGGGCCGACCGCGGTGAGACCGCCGGCCACACCGAAGAAGAGCGCCAGCGCGCGGCCGCGCCGCTGCACCGGGAAGACCTCCACCACCACGGCGAGCGCGGCCGGGAACATCAGCGCCGCGCCGACGCCCTGGAGCGCGCGGAAGACGATCAGCCAGGTCTGCGCCGCGCCGCCGGTCGGCACCGCGCCGCACAGGGCCGAGGCGGCCACGAAGGTCAGTGTGCCGACCAGCGCCATCCGCTTGTGGCCGAGCACGTCCGCCAGCCGCCCGCCGAGGGCGAAGAACGCCGCCAGCGCCAGCAGGTACGAGTTGACCACCCACTGCATGCCGACCGAGGAGAGGCCGAGCTCGTGGATGATGTCGGGCGCCGCGATGGAGACGATGGTCTGGTCGATGAAGGTCATCGAGACCGCGAAGAGCATGCCTGCCAGCGTCAGTGACTGACTGGCGGCCACAGGTGTCGAGGTGGCCGGAGCGTTCTCGGACCGCACGGGTTCCCGTCCCTTTCGTTCGATGGGTATGGCGGCAGGGCTCCGCCGCCGGTTCACCCCGTCCGGCCCCGCCCGTACCGCGAACTGACACGGCGTCTCGCCGGTCAGCGGACACTATGTCACCCGGATGGCCGCCCCGCACGCCGGAGGGACGGCCGAATCGACACCGGTGTAGTTTACGGGCCGTCAGACCTCCCGGAGTCCCGGGTTCCCGGCCTCGGTCACGAAGGACGCGGCGGTGGCCAACGTCCCTCCCGGGGTGGTGATGTGGGACACCGTCCGGAAGTCGGCGCGGGCGTGCTCCGGGGTGAGGGTGACCGTCGTGTAGCCGCGCAGTCCGTTGTAGAACTTCATGTGCGGGTTGGCCGACGTCAGCGTCGACCAGTTGGCGGGCTTCGCGGCGCCGTCGCCGTCGCTGCTGATCGAGGTGCCGACGAACTCGACGCCCACCGTCCGGGACGCCGGGTCGTCGAAGTCCCGCTTGACGTCCAGCGCGTAGGCCACGTGGACGTCCCCGGTGAGGATCACCAGGTTCTCCACGCCGAGCCGCTCGACCCCGGCCAGGATCCGCTCGCGGGCGGCCGGGTAGCCGTCCCAGGCGTCCATCGAGAGCTTGGACCGCTCGGCGGTGGTGTTCTTCCGTCGGCTGAAGACGACCTGCTGCGGCAGCACGTTCCAGACCGCCCTGGACCTGCGCAGGCCGTCCAGCAGCCAGCGCTCCTGGGTGGCGCCGGTCAGCGTGCGCGACGGGTCCTCGGACTCCGGCGTGGGGTACTGCCAGCCGTCGCCGTTGGCCTGGTCGGAGCGGTACTGCCGGGTGTCCAGGATGTCGAACTGCGCCAGCCGGCCGTACTGGAACCGGCGGTAGAGCCTGAGGTCGGTGCCCTCGGGCCTCGGCATCCGCAGCGGCATGTTCTCCCAGTACGCGCGGTAGGCGGCGGCGCGGCGGGCGACGAACGCCTCGGGCGACTGGCCCTTCTCGGGGATGCCGGCCGCGTAGTTGTTCTCGACCTCGTGGTCGTCCCAGGTGACGTACCAGGGGAAGGCCGCGTGCGCGGCCTGGAGGTCGGGGTCGGACTTGTACAGGGAGTACCGCAGCCGGTAGTCCTCCAGCGTGGCCGTCTCGTGGTCGTAGAGCGCGGGCAGCGTGCGGTCGGTGTACCTGCGGTCGCCGCCGGCGGCGTCGACGGCGTACTCGTAGATGTAGTCGCCGACGTGGAAGACGGCGTCGAGGTCCTCGCCGGCGAGGTGGCGGTAGGCGGTGAAGTAACCGTCCTCGTAGGCCTGGCAGGAGACCAGCCCGAGGCGGACCTGCTCGGTCCGGCGGCCGTTGGCGGGCGTGGTGCGGGTGCGGCCGACCGGGCTGGTCCAGTCGCCGACGCGGAACCGGTACCAGTGGACGCGGTCGGCGTCGAGGCCGTCGACCTCCACGTGCACGCTGTAGTCGAACTCGGCGTACGCACGGGCCGTGCCGCGGCGGACCGTCCGGCGGAACCGCTCGTCCCGGGCCACCTCCCACTCGACCCGCACCGCGCCGGCCGGCGGCAGCCCGCCGCCCGGCTCCAGCGGGCGGGGGGCGAGCCTGGTCCAGAGCACCACCGCGTCCGGGAGCGGGTCGCCGGAGGCGACGCCGAGGGTGAACGGGTTCTCCTTCAGCGAGCGGGGAGCCAGTTCGGCGTCGGCCGCGTGCGCGGCGGGCAGGTTGGTGGTGAAGGCCAGCGCGGCGGCGGCCGAGGTGGCGGTGAGGAAGCGGCGGCGCCCGAGGCGTGCCGCGGCTTCCCGGAGCTGCTGGTCGACCGGGGGCCGGCCGTCTGTACTGGCCATGGTTCCACTGCCTTCCCGATGCCGGACCACCCGGGGCCGGGCAGCCCGGTGCTGGACTGTGTGCGAAGGAATTCGAGTGGACGGCGCGGTACACCGGGGGTCGGCCCGTCGGCGATTGAGTGAGCATCAGGTGATCAATGGGTTCGAACCGGGCGTTTGCCGCAACCGGCCGCCGCGGCGGCCGCGGTGAACCGCGCAGGAGCGGGGCGCCCGGTCCGGCCGGACACCGGGAACGGCCGGACGCCCGGGCACCGGCGAGCGGGGGCCCGGGCGTCCGGCGGTCAGCAGCTCAGGCGGCGGCGCAGGCTGAGCGGGCGGATGTCCGGCCACACCTGGTCGACGTGGGCGGTGCACTCCTCCTCGCCGCCGCTGAAGCCCTCGGCCCGCCAGCCGGCCGGCACCGGGGCACCGGCCGGCCAGAGTGCGTGCTGCTCCTCGTCGTTGACGACGACCTGGTACTGGGCTTCGGTGCTCACGGGGTACTCCTTGCCGGAGGGGGTGGGAGCCCGGCGGCCGGGGGCGGCCGCCGGGCGTCGGGGGGCGGGGTCGGGGGCGGGGTCACGGGCGGGGTCGGGGGGCGGGGTCGGGGGCGGACGTTGGACGCAGAAGGCCGGACCTGACGTCCGGCGTCCGGGCGTCCGGGCGTCCGGGCGTCCGGGCGGTCGGCGGATCAGCCGGAGAGCGCCTCGGAACGGTCGGCCTGCGCGGCCCTGCGGGCGGCCGCCAGGCGGGCGCGCTCCCGCAGGCCGACCAGGTCGTCCGGCTCCGCGTCGGGCACGTCCCGGTCGAACCGGGCCAGGGCGGGCAGGCGCAGGCCGACCGCCACCAGAGCCAGCATCACCAGGCCGAACAGCAGGTACATCAACGCGATGCCGCGCCCCGGCCCGGTGCCGATCAGCGGGCCGAAGACCCCGGCGAGCGCACCGCCGTCGTCCATCAGCGGGCCGAACACCGCCGAGCCGAGCGGGGCGATCACGCCGTGCCCGAGCGGCAGGGTGGACCAGGCGACGAGCGTGTTGAGCGCGAACACCCGGCCGTGGAACCGCTGCGGCACCTTGACCTGGACGATCGTCGAGTAGACGCCGTTGACCAGCGTCAGCGCGAAGGACATCCCGAACGCCCCGGCGGCGATCACCCAGAGCCCGGCGTGCAGGCCGGTGAAGGCGCAGGCCAGCGAGAGCAGCGCGGCGAGCCCGAGCATGCCCCGCAGCCGGTGCCGGCGCGGCCCGCCCCAGAAGCCCATCGCGATTCCGCCGAGCAGTGCCCCCGCCCCGCCCGCGACGGCCACCCGGGCGGCGCCGTCGAGGTCGGAGAAGGCCAGCACCATCGGGGTGACCAGCAGGAACAGCGGCGCCAGGAAGACGTTCAGGCCGGCGAACCAGAGCAGCATCGAACGGAAGCCCCGGTTGCGCCAGGAGTAGCCGAAGCCGTGCCGGATCTCCTCGGTGAGCGACTCGCGCCTGGTCCAGGGCAGCGTCCTCGGGAACCTCACCACGAGCAGCACGCCGACCGCCAGCGCGTAGCTCACCACGTCGATGACCAGGATGCCGCGCAGGCCGATCGCCGCCATCAGCGCGACCGCCACCAGCGGGACGACGAACTGTGCGGCACCGAAGGCGAGTTGGACGATGCCGTTGGCGTGACCGAGGTACTGCTTGGGCACGATCTGGGGCACCGCGGAGGCGTAGGCGAGCCGTTGGAAGGTGAGCGCCACCGAGAGCACGCCGAGCAGCACGTAGACCTCCCAGGAGTGCAGCTGCCCGGCGACCAGCAGGGCCAGCATCCCGGCCTGGGTGGCTCCCGCCGCGACGTCGCCGGCCAGCATCACCTTCCGGCGGTCCAGCCGGTCCACCAGCGCGCCGGCCAGCGGGCCGACGAGGATGCCGGGCAGCATGGCGATCACCGCGTAGAGCGCGTACCGGGCCATCGAGCCGGTCTCCAGCAGGATCCAGACCGGCAGGGCGAACTCGGTGAGCGCCGAGCCGGTGATCGAGACCAGCTGGCCGGCGGCGACGGCCAGGAAGCGGCGCATGCTGGGCTGCGGGCCGTCGTCGGCCGCGGTCGCCGGCGCAGGCTCCGGGCCATCCGTGACGGGGGCCGGCGGCCCGGTCTCGCCGTGGAACCACCAGGAGGAGTCCGGGCCCGGCGCGGGCAGCCGGTCGGTCGTGCCGTCCAGGACGGCCCGGTGCACGGTGGTGACCGCCTCGGCCACCTCGTCGGCGCGGTACTTGACGAAGAAGTGCCCGCCCTGGTCGAGCACCGCGACGGCCGACCGCTCGGCGAGCAGCAGCCACTCGCGGTAGCGCTCCTGGTAGAAGTCGGCGGCCGGGTCGCGGTCGCCGACCAGCGAGATCATCGGCGCCCTCAGCCGCGGCGCGCCCGCGTCCACCTCGGCGATGGCCCGGGTGAAGTACTCCTCGGCGGCCTGGGAGTCGCGGCGCATGTTGCCGACGATGAACCGGACCTGGTCCTGGTCGAGTTCGGAGGTGTCGACGCCCATGCCGGTGAGCCAGTTGACGTAGACCCGGTCGCCGAGCAGCGGCTCCAGCGAGGCCAGTCGGCTCAGCGTGGTGAGCACCCTGCTCCGCGGCTTGGCGAAGGGGAACTGCGCGCCGGCGTAGACGGCTTCGAGCTCGCGCCCGGAGGCCTCCAGCAGCCGGGCGGTGGCGACGGCGAGCGCCGTGCCGACCCCGCAGTGGCCGTAGACCACCACCGGGCCCTCGACCCGCTCGCGAACCTCCTGGGCCAGCTGCTCGGCCAGTTCGTCGAAGGGCAGGTGCTCCTCGGTGACGCCGACGTCGTGGCCGGGGATGGCCACCGCCCACAGCTCGGTGCCGGCCGGCAGCAGGTCGGCGACCGGCTGGTAGACCACCGCGCTGCCGCCGCCGTACGGGACGCAGACCAGGGTGAGCCGGCGGCGGTCGGCGGGCACCGGCCGGGTGAGGCGGTGCAGCAGCCTGCGCGGGCCGCGGTCCTGCTCGGAGAGGTCCGCCAGGGCGGCGAGGTCACGCACCGTCCGGCAGGTGAAGAGGTCCATCACGGAGATCGGGCGGGCCCCGGCCTCGGTGAGCCGCTTGCGGGCCTTGGCGACCACCTGGGTGGCGAGCAGCGAGTGGCCGCCGAGGTCGAAGAAGTCCTCGTCCGTGCCGACCTCGGGCAGGCCCAGCACCTCGGCCCAGATCGCGGCGAGCACCCGCTCGGCCCCGGTCACGGGCTTCTGCACCCCTCCCCCGGCCCGGCGCAGCTTCGGGGCGGGCAGGGCGCGGCGGTCCAGCTTGCCGTTGGGGGTGAGCGGCAGGGCCGCCAGCACGGGGAAGGCGGTGGGCACCTGGTGGTCGGGCAGCGAGAGCTTGAGCATCGAGCGCAGGGCGGCCGGGTCGGGCTCCTCGGCCCCCGGCTCCAGGACGACGTAGCCGACCAGGCGCTTGTCGCCGGGGTTGTCCTCGCGGACGATCACGGCGGCGTCGGCGATGCCGGGCTGGGCGCGGAGCAGGGCCTCGGTCTCGCCGGGCTCGATCCGCAGGCCGCGGATCTTCACCTGCTGGTCGATCCGGCCGAGGTGTTCGAGGGTGCCGTCGGGGCGGCGGCGGGCGAGGTCGCCGGTGCGGTAGAGGCGGGAGCCGGGCGGGCCGTAGGGGTCGGGGACGAAGCGGGCGGCGGTGAGACCCGGGCGGCGGTGGTAGCCGAGGGCCACGGCGGTGCCGCCGATGTGGAGTTCGCCGGGGGCGCCGGGCGGGACGGGCCGCAGCGCCCCGTCGAGCACGTAGAGGCGGGTGTTGTCGATCGGCAGGCCGATCGGGACGGTCTCCAGCGGGCCTTCGCACTCCCAGGAGGAGACGTCGACGGCGGCCTCGGTCGGCCCGTACAGGTTGGCGAGCGCGCAGTCCGGCAGCCGGGCGGTGAACTCCCGTGCGGTGTCCGGCGGGAGGGCCTCGCCGCTGCAGACCACGCGGCGCAGCGCGGTGCACTTCCCCACCTCGTCCTCGGCGAGGAACACGGTGAGCATGGCGGGCACGAAGTGGGCGACGGTGACGCCGGCGCGGGCGATCAGGTCGCGCAGGTAGCCGGCGTCCTTCTGGCCGCCGGGCTTGGCGAGGACGATCCGGGCGCCGGTGGCCAGCGGCCAGAAGAACTCCCAGACGGACACGTCGAATCCGGCCGGGGTCTTCTGCAGGACGGCGTCGCCGGGGCCGATCCGGTAGGCGTCCTGCATCCAGCGGAGCCGGTTGGCGATGCCGCGGTGGGTGTTGGGCACGCCCTTGGGGCGGCCGGTGGAGCCGGAGGTGTAGATCAGGTAGGCGGTGTCGTCGGGCGCCGGACCGGCCGGGCGGCTCTTCGCCCTGGGCCACTCGGCGGGGTCGTCGAGCAGCAGCACGCGGGCGGTGCAGCCCTTGGGGGTGGGGAGTCCGCGCTGGGTGAGCAGGACGGGCGCGGCGCTGTCCGCGAGCAGGAAGGCCAGGCGTTCGGCGGGGTACTCGGGCTCCAGCGGGGTGTAGCCGGCGCCGGTGCGCAGCACGCCGAGCAGGCCGGCGACGAGTTCGGGCGAGCGTTCGGCACTGACCGCGACCAGGCTCCCCGGGCCGATCCCCTCGGCGGCCAGGCGGGCGGCGATCCGGTCGGCCGCCGCGTCGAGTTGACGGTACGTCAGTGCGGGCCGGTCCTCGAAGGCGACGGCGACCGCGTCCGGAGTGCGGGCGATCTGCTCGGCGATCATCGCGGGCAGCGTGGTGTCCGGGCGGTCGACCGTCGTCCGGTTGAACTCCTCCAGCTCGAAGGCGCGTTCGTCATCGGCCAGCTCGTCGAGGGTGGAGACCGGCGCGTCCGGCCGGGCGGCGACGGCGGCCAGCAGCCGGCCGAGGTGGCCGCCGAACCGGGCGATGTCGTCCTCGGTGAAGAGGTCGGTGTTGTAGTTGAAGGCGCCGGCCAGGCCGTCGGGCCACTCCTGGAGGAACAGCTCCAGGTCGAACCGGGTGCCGCTGGCGCGGACGCCGAACGGCTCGACGTCCAGCGGGAGTTCGCCGATCCCGCCGCGGGTGGTGGCGTAGTTCTGCACGGCCAGGACGGCCTGGAACACCGGCGGACGGCTGACGTCGCGGGGCACCTTCAGCTCGGTGACCAGCTGGGCGAAGGGCAGCTCCTGGTGGGCGTAGGCCTCCAGGCAGGTCTCCCGGGTGCGCCGCAGCAGCTCGCTGAAGGACGGGTCGCCGCCGAGCCGGGCGGGCAGCGCCAGCACGTTGACGAACATGCCGACGAGCGGTTCGAGTTCGGGCTCGGGACGGCCGGCGATGGGCGAGCCGACGGCGAAGTCCGTCTGGCCGCTGTAGCGGGCCAGCAGGGCCTGGAAGGCGGCGAGCAGCACCATGTAGACGGTGGCGTCGTGGCGCCTGCCGAGGGCGGTCAGCTCGTCCAGCAGGGCCCGGTCGACGCGGAAGCCGTGGCCGGCGCCGTCGAAGGTCTGGCGGGGCGGGCGGGGGCGGGAGAAGGCCAGTTCGAGCGGCTCGACGCCGGCCAGCTCACCGGCCCAGTGGGCGACCTCGGCGGCGAGCCGGTCCCCGCTCAGGCGCTCCCGCTGCCAGATCGCGAAGTCCCCGTACTGGACGGTGAGTTCCGGCAGCGGGTCGGGTCTGCCGGCCGCGTAGGCGGCGTAACCGCGGAGTACCTCGCCGACCAGCACCTCGCTGGACCACCCGTCGCTCACGCTGTGGTGGACCACCAGCAGCAGGAGGTGGTCGTCCTCGGCGAGCCGGACGAGCAGGGCACGCAGGAGCGGCCCGGTCTCCAGGTCGAACGGCACGGCGGCCGCGGCGTCGACCAGCCGGCCGGCCTCCTCCTCGTCCGCCGCCTCGGCGGTGACCAGGTCGAACGGCGCGGGCTCGGCGATCTCCAGCACCGGGCGGCCGTCCTCGGTGGCCGGGTAGCGCGAGCGCAGCGTCTCGTGACGGGCGACCGAGGCGTCCAGCGCGCGGCGCAGCGCGCCGGTGTCCAGCGGGCCGCGCAGCCGGCGGGTGACCGGGATGTTGTAGGCGGAGGTGCCGGGCGCGAACTGCTCCATGAACCAGAGGCGTTCCTGGGCGAAGGAGAGTGGCACGGTGGCGTCGGCGGCCCGCCGCGGGACGGCCTGGCGCGGTGCGGTGCGCGCCTTGAGGCGGCGGCTGAGCAGCTCCCGCTTCGCGGCGGAGAGCTTCGCCGGGGCCGGCGCGTCCGCTCCCGCGACGGCGGTACCCGCGCCCACTGGTGTGTCCGTGCCCACTGGCCTGCCCGTGCCCACTGGCGTGCCCGTGCTCACTGGTGTGTCCGGGCTCGCTGGTTTGTCGGCACTCACTGGTGTGTCGGTGCTCATGACGGGGTGGTCCCTTCCGGGGAGTCCTGCGCGGCGAGCAGTTCCTCTGCGGCGTCCTCGGACAGCTCGGCGAGTTCGGCGACCAGGGCGGCTTCGACGGCGTCGGCGAAGGCGGCCACGGTCCGGTGGGTGAACAGGGTGCGCAGCGGCACGGCCAGGTCGACGGTCGAGCGGATGCGGGCGACGACGCGGGTGGCCAGCAGGGAGTGGCCGCCGAGGTCGAAGAAGTCGTCGAGGGCGCCGACCTGCTCCACGCCGAGCACCTCCTGCCACACCTCGGCGACCAGCTCCTCGGCCTCGGTGCGCGGGGCGAGGTAGGCGGCGCGCAGTTCGGGCCGGCTCTCGGGGGCGGGCAGGGCGCGGCGGTCGAGCTTGCCGTTCGGGGTGAGCGGCAGCGCGTCCAGGACGAGCAGGGCGTTCGGCACCAGGTGGGGCGGGAGGGTGGCGGCGAGCCCGGTGCGCAGCGCGTCCGGCACGGGGGCGGCGCCCCCGGCGGCGGGCACCACGTAGCCGACCAGGGCGTCGCCGCGGACGGTCACCACGGCCTGGCCGACGCCGGGCAGGGCGAGCAGGGCGCTCTCGGTCTCGCCGGGCTCGATGCGGAAGCCGCGGACCTTGACCTGGCTGTCGAGCCGGCCGAGGAACTCCAGGGCGCCGTCGGCGCGGCGGCGGACGAGGTCGCCGGTCCGGTAGCGGCGGGCGCCGGGCGGGCCGTCCGGGTCGGGGACGAAGGCGCGGGCGGTGGCGCCGGGGCGGCCCAGGTAGCCGTGGGTGACGCCGTCGCCGCCGATGACCAGCTCACCGGGGGTGCCGGGCGGGACGGGGTTGCCGTGCCGGTCGAGGACGGCCGTCGTGGTGGCGCCGATCGGCCGGCCGATCGGCGGGCGGGCGGTGGCGTCGGCGGGGCCGAGCTCGGCGGTGGTGGCGATGACGGTGGTCTCGGTGGGCCCGTAGGAGTTGACCACCCGGACGGTGTCGCCGAACCGGGCCCGCCAGGCGGCGACGGATTCCGGCCGCACCTGGTCGGCGCCGAGGATCAGCAGCCGCAGGCCGGCCGGCCAGGGCGTGGCATCGAGGTCGGCGACCAGCTGGTGCCAGTACGGGGTGGGGAGGTCGAGGACGGTGAGCCCGGCGGCGGAGGGCTCGGCGAGCTGTTCGGGCAGGGCGGCACCCGGCTCGGCGACGACGAGGGTGGCGCCGGCGGCGAGCGCCGGGAACACCTCCTCGGCGCAGGTGTCGAAGGAGAGCGAGGCGAACTGGAGCACGCGGTCGGCGGCGGTGATCCCGTAGCCCTCGCGCATCCAGGCGACCCGGGCGGCCAGCGCGCGGTGCGGCACCAGGACGCCCTTGGGGGTGCCGGTGGAGCCGGAGGTGTAGACGAGGTAGGCCGGGTCGTCCCCGGCGACGGCGGGACCCGCCGACAGGGGCGCCCGCTCGGCGGAGGCGGCCGCCGCAAGCGGTCCACCGGCGACGGAGGCGACCGCGGCGAGCGGTTCACCGGCGACGGAGGCGACCGCAGCGAACGGCTCACCGGCAACGGAGGCGACCGCAGCGAACGGCTCACCCGTACCGGAGACGACCGCGGCGAGCACCGGGACCTCCGTCGGGAGGCCGTCGACCGGCCGTCCGTCGGCGGTGACCAGGACCTTCGCCCCGCTGTCGGCCAGCATGAGGGCGAGCCGCGCGGCCGGGTACTCCGGGTCCAGCGGCAGGTAGGCGGCGCCGGCCCGCCAGGCGGCCAGCATGGTGACCACCGCACGGGGCCCGCGCGGCAGGCAGAACGCGACGACGTCCCCGCGGCGCACCCCGGCCGCGGCCAGCCGCGCGGCCAACCCGGCCGACTCCCGCGCCAGTCGGGCGCGCGACAGCTGCTCGCCGCGGCTCTCCAGCGCGGGCGCGTCCGGGGCCTCGGCGGCGGCGCGGTCGATCGCGGCGAGCACCGTCTCCGGGTGGGGGGCCGGGGCGGGGCCGGCGGTGGCGGCGGCCTCGGCGCGCTCCGCGGCGTCCAGCAGGGCCAGTCGGTGGACGGGCGTGTCCGGCCGCGCCAGGGCGTCGCGCAGCAGGGTCTCGAACCAGCGGCCGAGCCGGGTGATCCAGGCCTCGTCGAGCAGTTCGGTCTGGTACCCGAAGATCGCCAGCAGGTCGTCGCCGTCCCACCGGACGTCCAGGGCGAGTTCGAACTTGGCCGCCGTGTAGCCGCCGTCGAGTTCGGTGCAGCGCAGGTCGGCGAAGGCGTGCTCGTCCAGCGCGCCGCCGCTCTGGGTGTGGACGGTCAGCAGGGTCTGGAAGACCGGCGTGCGGCCGGGGTCGCGCTCGACCCGGAGCTCCTCGGTGAGCTGCTCGAACGGCACCTGGCTGTGGCCGAGCGCGCCGAGCCAGTCCTTGCGGGTACGGCGCAGCAGGTCGGCGAAGGTCGGTGCACCGGCGAGGTCCGCGCGCAGCACCAGGGCGCTGGAGAAGTAGCCGACCGTCTGCTCGGCCTCGACCGTGGTGCGGGCGGCGGTGGGCACGCCGATGCAGAAGTCGTCCTGCCCGGTGCAGCGTTGCAGCACGGCCTGGTAGGCGGCGGCCAGCACCATGAACGGCGTCATGCGGCGGGCGCGGGCGAAGGCGTCGAGTTCGGGGCCGAGGCCGCGGAGGGTACGGGTGTGGAAGGCGCCGGCGCTGCCCGGGTGGGCGGGCCGGGGCCGTTCCAGCGGCAGTTCGAGGGCGGGGGCGTCGGCGAGGCGGTCGCACCAGTAGGCGAGCGCCGCGGGCGCCTCCGGTCCGGCCAGCCACGCGCGTTCGGCGGCGGCGTGGGCGAGGTAGGAGGGCGGCGGCGGCAGGTCGAGCGGCCGGCCGGCGCGGTGTGCGGCGTAGCGGTCGGCGAGTTCGGTGCGCAGCAGGCCGAGTGACCAGCCGTCGGCCGCGATGTGGTGCACGGCCAGGCAGAGCACGTGTTCCTGCGCGCCGGTGCGGAACAGGGCGGCGCGCAGCAGCGGGCCGGCGGCGAGGTCGAAGCCGCGGTTGGTGCGCTCGGCGAGGGCCGCGGGGAGCCGGTGGGGCTCGCCCCTCAGGTCGACCACCTCCAACGGGAGCGGTGCCGGGGGGTCGACCACGGACGCCGGGCGGCCGTCCTCGTTCGGGAACCGGGTGCGCAGCGCCTCGTGCCGGGCCACCACCCCGTCGAGGGCGGCGCGCAGGGCGGCCGGGTCCAGCTCGCCGGTGAGCCGCAGGGCGAGCGGGATGTTGTAGGAGGCGTCCCCCGGGTCCAACTGGTCCAGGAACCAGAGGCGTTCCTGTCCGACGGTCAGGACGGCCGACGCCGGGGCGACCTGCTCGGGCCCGTGGGGTGCCGCATGGACGGACGTGCTCATCGTGCTCCTCATGACGCGCCGGCGGTCGACAGACGGCAGGGCTCGGACGTGGCTCGGCCGCATGCCCTGTCGGTGGGAGGGAGCTGCGCGCTCGGCGAGGCGGCGGGCCCCCGTATGGCCGCCGCAGTGCGGATCATGCTAGGAGCGGGGTCGGCGAGCGTCAATGGTCTGGACCAGCTATCCGCCGGGCGATTGCGGGACCACCGCCGGAACTGACGGAGGGTTGACTCGGCAGGGTGTGAGTGATTGAGTACTCACATGAAGAACGAACGCCCCCGCCAGTTGTCAACGGCCGAGGAGCGCCGTGAGACGGTGCTCCGCACCGCGATCGGAGCCTTCGCCTCGCGGGGGTACTTCGGCACCACGACCACCGAGGTCGGCAAGGCCGCCGGCATCTCCCAGGCCTACGTCTACCGCCTCTTCCCCAACAAGGAGGCACTGTTCGTCGCCGTCGTCGAGCACTGCTTCACCCGGGTCCGGGCCAGCCTGGAGGAGGGCGCGGCGCAGACCGAGAGCAGCGCACCGGAGGCCGTCCTGCACGCCATGGGGGACGCGTACGCCAAGCTGATCAGCGACAACGACCTGATGCTCGTCCAGCTGCACGCCCAGGCGGCGGCGGTCTCCGAGCCGGCGATCCGGGACGCCGTCCGGGCGGGCTACGCCCGGCTGGTCGAGTACACCCGGGGCGCCTCCGGGGGCGACGAGCGGCAGATCCAGGAGTTCTTCGCCACCGGCATGCTCTGCCACCTGCTGGTGTCGATGGGCGCCGAAGAGGTCGACGCACCCTGGACGCGCACCCTGACGGCCGGGATCACGCACTACTGAGACACCGCTCCACCGCAGCACCCGGCCACTGGGCGCCGGACACCGGTCACCGACCGGCGGGCCCCGGGCCCGCACCCGACGCCACACCCCGCCGCGGCGGGGCGGCGGCCCGCACTCCCCCGGGGCCGCCGCCTCGCCCATCCTTTGGCCACAAGAGTGAGTGGTCAACCACACATAGGAGCTCCCGTGGTCGCCCCCGGCACGGAAACCGGTACGAACGGCGCTTTACGGCCCGTAGCCGCACTCGCCGCCGCCCTCGCGCCGGCCCCGCACCGAAGCGCACTGATCCGCGCCGGACCGCGCCGGACCGCGCTGATCCGCACTGAACCGCACTGAACCGCACGGCCGCAGCCCAGGCCCCTGGCCCGGCCCCCGCGCACCACCACGTCCGTCCTGCCAGTTCCACTCCACACGTTCCATTCCGCAGACCCACTCCGGGAGAGACCGCCATGACCGTCCACACCATCGACGAGAGCGCGCCCGTCATCGTCCGCCTGACCACCACGATCCACGCACCGCTCGCCGTCGTCTGGTCCCTGCACACCGACATCGACTCCTGGGCCACCTGGCTCCCGGACGTCGACCGGGCCCGCCTGGACGGCCCGCTCGCCCCCGGCGCCGCGTTCCACTGGCAGACCCACGGCCTGGACATCGCCTCCACCCTGCTGGAGCTCGTCCCCGGCCGGCGGATCGTCTGGGGCGGCCCGGCCAACGGCATCGAGGGAGTCCACGTCTGGACCTTCGCGGAGACGGACGGTGCGGTGACCGTCCACACCGAGGAGTCCTGGTCCGGCGCGCCGGTCGACGCGCACCCGGCCGAGCTGGAGGCCGCGCTGCGGGCGTCCCTGGAGAGCTGGCTCGACCGGCTCAAGGCCGAGGCCGAGCGCTGCTGAACAACCGTCGGGCCCGGCCGCCGGCCCGGGCCCACCGGCCCCGCCCCACCCCGCCCGATCCCGCTCCGCCCCGCTTGATCCCCGCCCGATCCCCACGCCCGCCGCCGTCGCCGGTGCCGCGATGCCGAGAACCCGAGGAGTCCACCATGACCGCCGCCGCCAAGCCCTACCTGACCGGCCACTACACCCCCGTCGCCGACGAGGTCACCGCCACCGGCCTGACCGTCGAGGGCACCCTGCCGCCCGAGCTGACCGGCCGGCTGATCCGCAACAGCCACAACCCCAAGCCCGGTATCACCCCCACCCACTGGTTCAAGGGCAGCGGCATGGTGCACGGCATCCGGCTGCGCGACGGGCGCGCCGAGTGGTACCGCAACCGCTGGGTGCACACCCCCGCCCTGGACGGCGCGCCGTACATGACCGAGCACGGCCCCGACCTGACCGCCTCCACCGCCGGCACCCACGTCATCGAGCACGGCGGCCGGCTGCTCGCGCTCTGCGAGGCCGCGCTCCCGTTCGAGTTGACGCCCGAACTGGAGACGGTCGGCGCCTTCGACTGGAACGGGCGGCTCACCTCCGCCATGACCGCCCACCCCAAGGAGGACCCGGTCACCGGCGAGCTGCACTTCTTCGCCTCCTCGCCCTTCCCGCCCTACCTGGTCCACCACGTCTCATCCCCCGACGGCACGGTGCTGACCAGCCAGGAGGTCCCGGGCGCGAGCGCGGCGCTCAAGCACGACTTCGCGATCACCGAGCACCACGTGGTCTTCCTGGAGGGCTCGGTCGCCCTCGACCTGTCCGAGCACTCGGGCATCCCGTACCGCTGGAGCGACGCCCAGGTCTCCCGGATCGGTGTCATGCCGCGCGGCAACGGCGGTGCGGCGAAGGTCCGTTGGTTCGAGGTCGGCCAGGGCTTCGCGATGCACCTCGCCAACGCCTACGAGGACGCGGCCGGCCGGATCGTCGTCGAGGGCCCGTCGGTGGGCCGGGAGGGCTGGCAGCGCTCCTGGAACTGGTGGGTCGGCGCCCCGGACCGCGGTGCCGAGCCCACCTCCGGTTCCCTCGGCCGCCGCTGGACCGTCGACCTGGTGGCCGGCACGGTCCGGGAGGAGCAGACCGACGACCTCACCGTCGAGTTCCCGACCATCAACGAGGCGTTCCTCGGGCGCGAGCACCGCTACCAGTACGCGCTGTCCTTCCCCGACGACCGCGGCATCGGCAACCACTCCCTGGTCAAGTACGACCGCGGCACGGGCGCACGGCAGTTGCTGCCGGTCGGCACCGGGCAGCTCCCGAGCGAGGCGGTGTTCGTCCCGGCCGAGGGTGCCGGCGACGAGGACGCGGGCTACCTGCTCACCGTCGTCAGCGACCTCAACGCCGACGCCTCCCGACTGCTCGTCCTGGACGCCTCCGACCTCTCCCTCCCGCCGGTCGCCACCGTCCACCTCCCGCGCCGGGTGCCGGCCATGATCCACGGCTCCTGGATCCCGGACGCCGACCTGGCCTGACCCCCACGTCGTCGTCGACGCCCCCGTCCTCGGCCACGTCCCCACCCCCGGCCACGTCCTCGACGACGTCCCCGTCCGCGTCCGCCCCGGCTCTCCCCGCCGGGGCGGACGCCCTCATGCGCGGGGAGCGCCCACGGGACCCACGGCATCCACGGTGTCCGCGGCACCCAGGGCGTCCACGGAGTCCACGGCGTCCAGTGCCGGGGCGAGGACGGCGAAGGCCCGGTCCAGCAGGGCCGCCGGGTCCTCGGCGCCGTCGCTGGCGCTCCACCTCTTGAGCACCGCGTCGAAGGCGGCCAACGCCATCCCGGCGGCGAGCGGCGGGTACATCGCGGTGGCCGGGTCGAGCCGGAGACGGTCCGCCAGCTCCGCCGCCAGCTCCTCGCGCCACTGCGCCTGGCGTTCCAGGAAGCGGGCCAGCAGGGCCGGGGTCCGCAGGATCAGCTGCACCACCCGCAGGGCGCGGTCGTCGTGGTCCGCCCGGCCCGCCTGACCGGAGCGGTCGGCGCAGGCGGCGAGGGAGATCCAGACGGCGTGCCGCAGCGCGGCCGAGGGCCGCTCCCCGGCGGGCCGGGCCGACAGCTCCGCGCACATCCCGGGCCCCAGGTCGGCCAGGACCTGGACGACGACGTCCTCCTTGGAGGCGAAGTAGCGGAAGAACGTCCGTTTGGAGACGCCGGCGGCGGCCGCGATCTCGTCGATGGTGACGGCGTCGAACCCCTTCTGCGCCAGTAGTTGGAGGGCGGCTTCGGCCAGCTCGGCGGCGACGAGCCGGCGCTTGCGCTCGGCCATGGTCAGTTCGGGGCGGGTGGTCACCCCGGCATGGTACCGCGATGCCCCGCATGACACTCAGGGGCATCTTGACACCAAGTGACAGGCTCGGCAGCATGTGCCGCATGACAGAGCATCAGAGCTGGAGCGCCGAACACATCCCCGACCAGACCGGCCGGATCTTCGTCGTCACCGGGGCCAACAGCGGCCTCGGCCTGGCCACCACCCGCGCTCTGGCCCGCCGGGGAGCACAGGTCGTCCTGGCGGTCCGCGACGAACGGAAGGGCCACCGCGCGGCCGCGGAGCTGCACGCCGCACAGCCGGACGCCCGACTGGAGGTCCGCCCGCTCGACCTCGCCGACCTCGACTCGGTCCGTGCCTTCGCCCGTGACCTGCGGGCCGACCACGGCCGCCTGGACGTGCTGGTCAACAACGCCGGCGTGATGGCCCCGCCGCGCACCTTGAGTGCCCAGGGCCACGAGCTCCAGTTCGCCGCCCACCATCTCGGCCACTTCGCGCTCACCGGCCTGCTGCTCGACCTGCTCGCCGAGGGGCGCGACCCCCGGGTGGTCACGGTCACCTCGATCAACCACCGGCGGGGCCGGATCCACTTCGACGACCTCGACGGCCGTCACCGGTACGCGCCGATGGCCTTCTACAACCAGTCCAAGTTCGCCAACGCGGTCTTCGGCCGGCAGCTCCACCTGCGGCTCTCCGGGGCCGGCAGCCCCGTCCGCAGCCTGCTCGCCCACCCCGGCTTCTCCGCCACCAACATCGTGACCGACGGGCCGACCGCCCTCTACCAGCTGCTCTTCGGCCGCCTCGCCCGGCCGCTCGCCCAGAGCCCCGACCGGGGCGCCCTGCCCCAGCTCTACGCGGCCACCGAACCGGGCGCCCGGAGCGGGGAGTTCATCGGCCCGGACGGCCCGGGCGAGCTGCGCGGCAACCCCACCCGGGTACGGCTGTCGCCCACGGCCGCCGACCCCGGGACCGGCCGCCGGCTCTGGGAGTTGTCGGAGAAGCTGACCGAGGTCAGGTACGACCTTCTGGACACCACCACCGGCTGACCGGACCGCCCCGCCCGGTGGTGGGCACGGCCGTCCGGTCAGCCGGAGCCACCTCCTTCGCCGACGCGGCCCGCAGCGGCCACGAGTTGCGCCACGCCCGGACGAAGGCCCGCCGGGCGCACGGGTGGTGGCGTCCGCGCTCGATTCCTCCACGCCATCGACGTCCCGAGGCACAACTGTTGACGTATCGTCACCGTGCGCGTGACGGGCGCTCGCCCGGCGCTGGCGGCCCGGGTCGGGGCCTGGACGTACTCGTGGGTGGGGCCAGGCCCACTTCCGGGCCGATCAGGCCGAGATCGGGCTCACGGCGGCGCACGATGGAACCATCAGGTCGAACCGGCCGGCTCGGTCAGCCGGTCATCCGGCCTGCCGATCAGCCGGTCAACCGCCTGCCGGCCTGCCGGCCTGCCGGTTCAAGCTGCCGCCTCGGAGCGGGCGGTTCGGAGCGGTTCGGAGCGGCTCGGGACAAGCGGCTCGGGGCGGGGCGGCACGGCAAGCGGGAGGGAAGGATCATGCGACAGGTGGTGTCGTGGTCGGCGAGGGCCGGCGTGGGACTCGTACGGGCCTGCGCGCTGGCGGTCGTCAGCATGCTGGTCCCGGCGGTGTGGGCCGGCGCGGCGGCGGTGGCGGTCCGGTGGGCGGGCAACCCGTGGTCCTGGCCGGGGTTGTTCGTCCCGGCGGCCACCTGCACCCTCGCCCTGTCCGGCCCCGTCTGTCGGGCCTTCCGCCACCTCGTCGCGCGCTGGACCGGCACCGTCATTCCCGCCGGCCACCGGCAGGCCCCTCCCGTGGTGCGGATGTCGACCGGGTACTGGTGGAACGGCTACTCGTACAAGCGCAGCCGGCGGGAGGCCGAGGAGGAGCAGCAACGGCGGCTCCGCTGGAGCGATCCGGCGACCTGGCGCGACCTGCGGTTCACCGCGATCGCGCCGGTCACCGTCGGGCTGGTCGCGGCCGTCCCGCCGGCCGGGCTCGTGGCGGCGGCCGTCGGGCTCACCGGGTCGACGACCGCCGCACGGACCGCGGGGGCGCTCGGCCTGGTCCTGGCCCTCGCCGGAGCCCCGTACGCCTGGCGCCCCGTCGGCCCGGTGGCGGCCCGCTTCCTGGGCCCGTCGCCCGCGATGCTGCTGACCGACCGGGTGGACGAGCTCACGACCCAACGCGCGGACGCGACGGTCGCGCAGGCCGCCGAGATCCGCCGGATCGAGCGGGATCTGCACGACGGGGCACAGGCCCGCCTGGTCGCACTCGGGCTCACCCTGACGACCGCGGAGAAGCTGATGGAGACCGACCCCGACCGGGCCAAAGCCCTGATGCGGGAGGTTCGGGCCGGCGCCGCCGCGTCACTGGCCGAACTCCGCGAGCTGGTCAGGGGCATCAACCCGCCGGTCCTGACCGAGCGGGGGCTGGTCGACGCCGTTCGCGCGCTCGCCCTCGCGAGCCCGCTCGACGTGGCCGTCGGCGCCGGCCCCCGACTCGACCTGGACCCGCCGATCGAGTCCGCCCTGTACTTCGGGACGGCCGAGCTGCTGACCAACGCGGTCAAGCACGCCCGGGCGACCCGCGCACGGATCTCCGTCACCCGTGACGACACCGGCATCGTCGTCACCGTGGAGGACGACGGCCACGGCGGAGCGGACCTGCGCCCCGGTGGCGGGCTCGCGGGACTGCAGCGCCGCCTCGCGGTCTTCGACGGCACACTGGAGATCACCAGTCCGGCAGGCGGGCCGACCGTCGCAACCATGGTGGTGCCATGCGAATCGTTGTAGCCGAAGACCTCTACCTCCTGCGCGACGGGATGGTCCGCCTCCTCGACGCGTACGGACACGAGGTCGTCGCGACCGCGGCGACCGGGCCCGAGACGCTCGACGCGCTGCTGACGTGGCGGCCGGACGTCGCCGTCGTCGACGTCCGCATGCCGCCGACCCAGTCGGACGAGGGCCTGCGGGCGGCACTCGCCGCCCGCCACCAACTGCCCGGCCTGCCGGTCCTGATCCTCTCCCAGCACGTCGAACAGCTCTACGCCCGGGAGCTGTTGGCCGACGGCGGCGGTGGCGTCGGGTACTTCCTCAAGGAAAGCGTCTTCGACGGCGACCAGTTCATCGACGCCCTGGAACGCGTCGCCGCCGGCGGGACCGCGATGGACCCCGCCGTCATCACCACCCTGCTGTCCGCCGGCCCCTCGAACCGGCGCCTCGAAGGGCTCACCCCGCGCGAACACTCCGTGCTCGGCCTCATGGCCGAGGGACTGTCCAACCAGGCCATCGGACAGCGCCTCTTCCTGAGCGAGAGCGCCATCAGCAAGTACACCACCTCCATGTTCGGCAAACTCGGCCTCACCGACGACGACAACTCCAACCGCCGCGTCCGCGCCGTCCTCACCTACCTGAACAGGCCGTGACGGCCGGCCCGCCCGTCGCTACCGCCACCAGGCCGCACGGAATATGACGGCGCATCAGATGACGACCGTCACGGCACGGCCCGGCGCATGACGGTTCGGGGGCAGCTCGGCGCGTGACGGCCCGGCACCGGTCGGCCCGGTGCTCCGGCCGGGCCCGGGAGGACCCGGTTGCCGATCGAAGATCACCAAGCAGTAGGCTCACTTCGCAACACGACGCGAAGCGAAGGGGAGCTCAGTGGCGCGGGTTGCGGTGATCGGTGGCGGTATCAGCGGGCTGGGGACGGCACTCATGCTCGGTCGACGGGGCCACACGGTCACGTTGTTCGAGCAGGACACCCGGGCGGCCGGGGAGGACCTGAACCAGGACTTCTTCCGCTGGAACAGGCCCCGCGTCCCCCAGGCCGTCCAGCCCCACTCGTTCCTCGCGCCCGTCCGCACTGTCCTGCTCGCCGAGACCCCCGACGTCTACGCGGACCTGCTCGCCCGCGGAGCCCGGGAGTACCACGACTTCGACTGGTTCGGCGAGCACCCGCCGCACCGGGACGGCGACGAGGACCTGGTGACCCTGCGCACCCGCCGCATCGTGCTGGAGGCCGCCCTGACCGCGGCCGTACAGCGGGAACGGACCGTCGACGTGCGGCGGGGCTGCCGGGTGGACGCCCTCACCGTCGAGGAGGGCCGCCCTCCCCGGGTCACCGGCGTGCGGGTGGGCACGGAGGTCCACCGGGCGGACCTCGTCGTCGATGCGTCCGGTCGGCGCTCACCGGTTCCCGCCTGGCTGACCGCGGCCGGCTGCCGCCCGCCCGTGGTCGAAAGCCACCGCGCCGGGATCGCCTACCTGTGCCGCTGGTACCGCCTGCGTGCCGACGGCCCCCGCGACCCCGGGCGGGTGAAGCCCGGCTCGGCCGCGCCGTTCGCGCTCGCCGGCGTCTTCCCCTCCGACAACGACACCTTCGCGGTGAACGTGGTGCTCTCCACCGGCGATCCGACCCGCGGCGCGCTCACCGACCCCGACGTGTTCGAAGCCGTCGCCCGCCGCTTCCCCGCCACGGCCGCCTGGCTCGACCTGGACCCCGAGCCGCAGTCGGCCGTCCTGGCGATGGCCGGCCTGGACAACCGCTGGACCTCCCTCACCGACGACGACGGGCCCGTCGTCACCGGCCTGGTCAACGCCGGGGACAGCCTCGTCCACACCAACCCCACCCTGGGCCACGGCGTAGCCCTCGGCCTGCGCGCCGCCCAGCACCTCGCCGCCCATGCCGACGACACGGCCGCGGACCCGGTCGGCTACCACTCCTGGACGGCACAGGCCCTGCGCCCGTGGTTCGACGCACAGGTGACGGCCGACCGTGCCAACGAGGAGCGCCTCACCGAGAGCGCACCGCCCCCGGACCGGCGGGCTGCCGCCCTGGCCGCCTGTGCCTTCGACGACCCCGTCGTCATGAGGGCCCGTGCCCAGGTGCGCCATCTCCTGCAACCCGCCGAGGCCGCCTACGGCACCGACGAGGTGGACCGGCACCTCACCGCCTGGCTGGCCGCCCACCCGGAGTTCTCGCCGACGCACGACGGCCCGACCCGGGACCAGTGGGACGCGCTCGTCCCCGCCTGAGCACTCGCCCGGCCCCCAGGTGCACGGCACCGGCGAGCCGGGCCGACACCGCACCGGGTGCACGGGACGGCGGCATCAGGCCCGGTGCCGCCGTCCGTCGGCACGTGACAGGCGGCCGACGAGCAGGCCGTCGCAGCCACCGGAGCGGAACGGCTCGACGTACCCGGGCTGCCAGCCCTCGCAGGTGAGCTGCATCTCGGTGATCCCCGAGGCAATCTTTCTGATCTTCATTACCTGCGACTGGCTCCGCTCGCTGCGTGCATCCCGAACGAGCACCCTGCCACAGGCTGCAGACACCGCTACGGGGCCGGGGGAACGGTCCGGCTACGGCAGCCCGGGCCTCCCCTCGGCCCCGTCACAAGCCCCGTCACTCCTCGGCCCCGTCAGCCGAAGTGGGAAGTCGACCGGGCCGACCTCCCGCTCCACCGCACCCTGGATGACCGCCGCCGGCCCGCACCCGCGGCGCGGCCGGCATCGGTCATGGCCGGATGCCCAGGCTCACTTCTCCTCGAAGAGCAGGTCTTCCGCGGGGTGGGTGAGCCGCAGGGTCTGCCCGTTGGTGATCTCCAGGATGCTGTGCAGCCCGGGGAGCTGCTTGCCGTCGGGAAGTGTGAAGACGTCGTTGGCCCCGGCCAGGAACGAGGGGAAGCAGGCCAGCGAGTCGCCGCCGAGGTCCAGGTAGTCCTTGAGCCGCCGGAAGAGCTTGGGGAGGATCACCACGTCCGTGTTGATCGACTTCATGTCGACGATCTTCGCGCCCGTGGTCGTCGCGTCCTGCGACCAGAGACCGTTGGCGGGGGGCGCGGCGGCCTGCACCTGGTGGACGAGGTTGGTCAGGACGCGGCGCAGGTCCTGGGGGAATCCCTGGTAGAAGGTCGGGTAAGCCAGCCCCTTCGACAGCAGGTGGTAGTTGGCGGTCTTCGCCAGGAGCTTGTCGTCCACGTCGATCTCGTAGCCGCTGGCCCCCGGCGCCCGGCCCCGGCCCACCAGTGCCACGCAGCGGCCGAGGCTGTCCGTACCGCGGGTGAGGATGTAGCCGGCCACCCGGTCGGGCGTGACGCTGACGGTCTCGTCCTTGTGACGCTGGATGTCCACGAAGCCCAGCCAGTCGAGCAGTTCGTCCGCGGCGGCGTCGGCGTACGTCAGCGGCTGGTGCTCGTCGTGCTTGTTGGCGCCCGGGTAGTGGGTCTCCAGGGCGTCGATGGCCTCCAGCCGGACGTTGACGTGGCCGTCGGCGGAGGGCCGGAGCGGCTTCCCGTGGACGAGCTTCCACTCGCCCACGTAGTCGGGGATGAACCCGATGGTGTCGCCGTCCGGCTTGGCCTGCGCGGAGATGTGGAACGAGCCCTTGATCAACAGCATCGACATGGTGACTCCCTGATGCTCTGTGCTGCTCTGCTGGGGGTGCTGCTCTGCTGGGGTGGCGTGCGCGCGTGCCCGGTGGCAGCCGCGCCGGAGAGCCCTGCTCCCGGGCGGACGCCCCGTGGGGCCGGGCGCGGTCGGGATCCGTTCGGGTGACGGCCCGGGCGGCGCCCGCCTCGGATCGCGGACGACGGGCGGGCCGGACGCTCCCGGCGGCCCGGGCGGGGTCCCGGCCGAACCGGGCCCCGGGTGGCGGGACGCTGACCACATGATCCGGCGGGCGCCGGACGGCCACGAGCCGGCGCGGGACGATCGGTGGTCACGCCGTCGCAACCGGTGCACACTGCCGTGAATATTCGTACACGGCGCTTGGCGTCGCAACCGCGCCCGTACGGGAGCACCCGGTGCGGGCGCGACGTCCACCCGCGCACGACCGCCCCCTGTCCCGCCGCGCCGAAGGTTGAGCGATCTCACCGAAGGTTGATGACTGGCCTGCTCGCAGGGTCGGTGGGGCGAGGATCGCCGCCCGCGTCACCTCCGACCCTGCGTTTCCTCCGTCTACGCGATGGGCACGCCGACCATCGACCACGCCTTGAGCACCGCCTGGATCTCGTCGCCTTCGCCGAACAGGCTTCGAGCGGTCGCGGCGGTCAGCCTGGCGAAGTCCGCGAAGTCGGCGTCCGCGGCGAGCTCGCCGCCGGTCAGCGTGGCGTACCAGATCTTTCCGGCCTGCTCCCAGGCATGGCCGCCGAGGGCGCTGGCCACCAGGTAGAAGGCGTGGTTGGGGATGCCGGAGTTGATGTGCACGCCGCCGCTGTCGCGACTGGTCCTCACGTAGTCGTCCATGGTTGTCGGCTGGGGATCCTTGCCGAGTTGGGGGTCGTCGTAGGCAGTGCCCGGGGCCTTGAGGGAGCGCAGCGCGACGCCTCGGATGGCCGGGCCGAACAGTCCGGCGCCGATGAGCCAGTCGGCCTGGTCCGCGGTCTGGCCGAGCGCGTACTGCTTGACGAGCGAGCCGAAGACGTCCGCGACCGACTCGTTGAGCGCGCCGGACTGCCCGAAGTACTCCAGGTTGGCGGTGGACTGCGTGACGCCGTGGGTGAGTTCGTGGCCGATGACCTCCGGTGACTCGGTGAAGTCGAGGAGCACCTTCCCGATGCCGTCACCGAGGACCATCTGCTCGCCGTTCCAGAACACGTTCCCGTAATTGTCGCCGTAGTGGACGGTGGCGTCGAGCGGCAGCCCGCAGTCGTCGATCGAGTGACGACCGTACGCCTTGAGGTAGAAGTCGAAGGTCGCGCCGAGCCCGGCGTGTGCCCGGTTGACCGCCTGGTCCTTGGCAGGCCGGTCGCTCTCGGCATGCACCTTCGCACCCGGCAGCGTGTCCTGCTGTGCCGCGTCGTAGATGGTGCGTTGTGGCCTGTCGGAAGGGGTTCCGGCCGGAGCAGCTTCGCCGCGTCCCGCGCTGATCCTGCGCTGGGTGCGCAACAGGGCGTCGCGCTCGAGAGTGCGCCGGGCGGGCTCGCTGACGGCGGGGTCCTCGGACTGGGCCAGCTTGTCGAGGATGTGCGGTGGGACGATCGTGCAGAAGGTTGCGGTGGTCTTCATGGGCAGAAATCTGACACAGGGTAGTCAGGTTGTCGCTCGACGCAGCCGCGATGGTCGAAAATTGACGACAGCCGACTCTCGGCACCCCAGCGGGTCCGACCATCGATCCCGGCCGGGGCCGCCATCGCATCCGCGGGTCTCTGACCCGCGATCGGTCGGATCGTCAGACCGCGGCCATCCCATCAACCTTCGACGAGACGACCTGGCCGGTGATCAACCCTGGGTGAGATTGCCCAACCCTCGGTGCGACAGGGCACCCTCACGCGATTCACCCGCAGGGATTCCCAGGTGGGCGCGCTCACGGACGCGCCCACCCAGGCCCGGCCGGTCACCCGTACGTGGGCCGCTGCGGCCAGCCCGCCGGCGAGTCCTCCCAGTCCTCCTGACGCCCGTAGGGCGTGAGGTCGAGAACGCTGTTGCGGAAGACCAGCCGGTCCACCCCGCGCGAGTACGTGCTGTACGTCCGGTAGACGTCGCCCCCGTCGCGCAGGAACACGCTCAGCAGGAAGCCGCCCCCGGCGCCGGTGTCCTCGGCGAACGAGGTACCGTGCGACGAGACGAACGGCAGCGTCCAGCCCGTCCGCTCCTTGTGCGCCTCGATCTGCGCGAGCGGCATGTTCGACACGTGCACCCAGGTGACCCCGCGCTCGGCCAGCCCCTCCAGGGCGCCCACGGGGATGTTGTCGGTGAAGCCCTGGCAGCCCGGGCAGATCCGGCCCGGCCCCCGGTCCATGAACTGGTAGACGACCAGCTGGTTCCGGCCCTCGAACAGGTCGAGCAGGGTCTTCGTCCCCGTCGGGGTGTCGAAGGCGTAGTCGTTGGCGAACCTCACCATCGGCAGACGGCGGCGGCGTGCCGCGAGCGCGTCCTGAGCGCGCGTCAGTTCCTTCTCGGCCTTGAGCAGTTCATCGCGCGCGAGCTGCCACTCCTCGGCCGAAACGATCACAGGTTTCTCCATGCGGGGATTGTGACGTGAGGGACTGACAATCGGCCGCCGACGAGCCGTCAGGCCGCGCGCTGGCCGTGGAGGAGCAGCGGAAGGGCGCGCCCGAGGTTGGCGAGGGCCTGCTGGACGCGGGCGTTCTGCGCGGGGCTCATGAGGGCGGAGAGGTGCGCAGGGTCGGCGAACCGGGCGCCGTGGAGGCCGGAGCCGCACCGGGGAGGGACGGTGACGCGCTGCGTGTCGCGGTCGGTGACGGCGCCGCCGTCGAAGACCAGGTTGAGGCGTTCGAGGTAGCGGTCGGCGGGGGTGAAGTCGACCGCGAGGAGCTGGGTCACGCGGCGGAGCAGACCGGTCTGGGCGTGCAGGTGGCGGGCGGCGGCGAGATGCGGCGGCTCGTTGGGGAGGGCCGGGCCGCCGGGGAGGACGAGGCCGTCCAGATGGTCCGGGTCGACGAGGAGGACGTGGCCGGCCTGGTTGCGGAGGAGGACGAGAGCGCCGATACGGCAGGCGGGGAGCTTCGCAAGGAGCCGGGGGTCACGCGTGGGGCACACGGGCGTGCTCACTTTCCGGGGTGGTGCAGCGGCGGGGGCATGGGGGACGCGGAGGCAGGGTCGGAGGCGGAGGCGGGGTCGGGGGCGGGGTCGGGGGCGGGGTCGGGGGCGGGGTCGGGGGCGGGGTCGGGGGCGGGGTCGGGGGCGGCGACGAACAGCAGCCACCAGAGGAAGCGGCCGACCAGCGCGATGTCACTCAGCTCCGGCCACCCGCTCGTGACGCAGACCCCGCCGGAGGAGATCGGTGATCCGGAGGATCTGGGCGGTGCGGGCGGAACCGAGGTTGATCAGGTAGGCGCCGGTCAACCGGCCGTACTCCCAGTCGACTTCGACGGAGGGGAGCTTGGCATCGGCGAGTGCGAGGACGGCGATCAGGTCCTCGACGGCAAGGGCCGCCTCCCGCCGCTGCTCGGCGGTCGCGCGGTCGAGGATCGGCCCCATCAGACGGCCCGCCGACGGGGCTCGAAGGCGCGGTAGGCGGCCTCGGCGGCAGAGAAGGAGGAGAAACCGGCAAGCCGGCCGGAGGAGTCGAGAAGCCACTCCCCCGTCCTCTCGTTCCGCACCCGATAAGCCTGGGCCGCCGGATCCCAACGCACGCCGTAGCCGTGGAGTTTGGTGGTGGGTTGGGTACGAGTGGCACGCATGGGCACTCTCCGCAGTTGGAGTTTCACGTTCTGCACCCATCCTCCCCTGGACGCGATTAGCATCGGAAGCGAAATTGGACTTGACTTCCCGGCCGTCCAAGCTGGAGCACGCATGGTCAACCGCAAGGACCTTGATCCAACATCAGGTCGATGGGCGCCGTTCGGCGTTCAACTCCGCCGGTCACGCGAGGCAGCGGGGCTCACACAGTCCCAGCTGGCCAAGCTCATCGACTTCCATTACTCGACCGTGTCCTTCGCCGAACTTGGGACCAAGCAGGTGTCGCTGAGGTTCGCCCGCGCAGCAGACAGCGCACTGAAGACCCACGGCACCCTCGCCCTGATGTGGCAGCAGGCATCCAACTCGGCCGGGCTCGCCGAAGGCTTCACCGAGTTCGCCGGTTTCGAAGCCAAAGCCAAGGAACTGCGCCTCTATGAGGTCTCGCTGATGCCCGGACTGCTCCAGACCCCGGAGTATGCCGAGGCCGAACTCTCCGAAGCAGTCCTCCGTGGAGAAATCACCACCGACCAGGCCGATGAGCGACTCAACTTCCGGCTGACTCGTCAGCAGCTACTTTCGCGCGCCCAGCCCCCATTGATCTACGTGGCCTTGGCCGAGAGCGTCATTCGCTGGTCGCTCGGCAGCGCTGGCATCATGGCGCAACAGCTTCGACACCTCGAAGATTTGGCGGCATGCCCGAACGTCCTCGTCCAGGTGGTGCCGTTCTCCCTCGGCACCCGCCCTTACCAGTCAGCCGTCACGCTCCTGACCATGCCCGATGAGAACCAGCTCGGGTACACCGAGATTCCGAATCGTGGCTTCCTGGAACGAGACCGACCAACGGTCGCGATTTGGCGCAGACGATACGATCGGCTCCAGGTTGAAGCCCCGATGCGGGCCGTGTCCTTGGACGTGATCCGTACAGCCCGGAAGGATCTATCAACATGACTCTTGTCGGCGCCAGTTGGCGAAAGAGCACCTACAGCGGGGATGCCGGCCAGTGCATCGAGGTCTCCCCCGGACACCCGGGCGTCATGCCCGTCCGGGACTCCAAGGACCCCAGCGGGCCCGCCCTCGTCTTCCCCTCCGCCGCCTGGCAGTCCTTCGTCACGGCCGTCCGCGCCGGCGAGTTCGACGCCACCTGAGCAGCCGGCGCCCCACGGGCCCCGTCGCCCCTCCCCAGGAGCTGCGGGGCCTTCTCAACAGGAAGTCGGCCCCGCCGACTTCCTACTCCGCTCCTCTGCCTCCACCCCCACCCCGCGCAGAGAAGGGGTGACGCTCGGCCACCCGGGCATCGAGAAGATCTGGGCGGATCAAGAAGTGTGGGCAAGGGCAGGCTGCCAGCGGAAATCAGCGAACAGCCCGCCCCGAGTGCCCCCGCTACGAGACGGAGATCTTGCCCGGCTTCTGCTTCAGGCTCTGAAGGCAGAGGGTGTACTTGTCGCTGCCCCGCTTGTAGGTGAAGTAGCCGTCAGCGTCAGGGAAGGACTTCCGGCACACGCCCTCGCCGTCATTGGTGTCGTCCTCGCGGCCCACGACACGGGCCTCGGCCTTGGGGTCGGAGCAGGGGACCACTTCGACGTCGGGGTTGCTGTCGACGGCACCGGGCAGGATGATCGAGTTCTTGTTGTGGATGCAGTCGCCGGCCTTGGCGAACTCGGGGTCGCCCTTCTCCATGAGGACGATCAGCGAGACCAGGATCGCCGGGATGAGCACACCGAGGATCGTGGGTCGCAGGTACACCGGCTTGCCCGGGTTCGCCGGCGGGCGGGGCGCCCCGGGCAGCGGCTCCGGCAGCTTGTTGACCTTCAGTCGCTGCGGGATGTTAATCAGCATGACGATGGGGTTGACGATCATCGAAGGTATGCCCCACCAGCCCTGCCAGAGGCTGTCGGAGGTCATGTCCCGATGCGCGGCGATGCCGCAGCTGCGGCAGTACGGTCCCCGGCGCTTCAGGTACCTCATGATCACGATAAAGCCCTGGTGCCCGCGGAAGGTCGCGTTCACGGCCGGGACGGAGCCGCAGTACTGGCAGCTGAGCTGCCCCTCGCCGTAGACGGGCAGGTCCGGGGCCGCGGCGTCGGAGGTGGACCCGGTGGGCTTGGTGAGATCGGTGGGCGCGGTGGGCTCGGTGGGCGCGGCGCCGTGTGGCAGCTCGGCAGACTGAGTGGAAATGGTGAATCCCCCGTGATGATCAAGGTGTTTGCCTCCGCAACCTATCGCTGCTCGAACGTCGGGATGGGCCATTCAAACCTCGGCGGGACGGAAGGTCGCCGAACCGTGATCACAAATCAGTCGATCGATGCCGAAACTCCCCGGGCGTGAGACCTGGACGCACCGACGCGCTGCGGCCGAGCGCGTCGGCCTGCGAATTGAGCGAGCCTCCGACCAACGGGGCGCCGGCAACCGTGCCGAGGCGAACCGGGCGCTCGGACGCCGTCGGCTCGCCGACCAGGCCAACGCCCGCGCCCGACCCACCAGGTATCGGCGAACCCCCGGGCTGAAGAGTTCCGTGCTCTCAGCGTTGATCATGTGGCGGCCGAAGCAATGCATCCGCCCGCACAGTTCGCGGCCGACCTGGGACGGTTCACGACACGGCCCGTCCATCCACCTCCGGAGAACGCGCTCCACGAACAGCTGCGGGCCGCCGTCCGGGCCGCCCACCGCCGCCACCCGCTGTGCGGCGTGGTGCACGACGTAGGGGTCGGCGAAGGGCCGGCCGCTCACCGCGGGCGAGGCAAGGGCACAGAGGCCAGGTCGAGCAGGTGGTCGCGTTCGTAGCGGCGAGCGACGCGGCGGTACCTCGCCACCCTCGTCACCTGCCACAAGCGGCTGGTGAAGGTCACCACACAGGACAACGTCTTACGCGTTGCCGCACGACAACGATGCGATCTTGATCGTGTGGGAGCCTCGCGACTTGGTACTGGTATTCGGCGATACCGGCCTGACAGGATCGGCTCGTGATCAAAACCCCGGTGACCATGCGCGAGCTCGTTGTCGGTGACTGCCACGCTGTACATGCCTTCGCCAGCCTGCCGGAGGCCTGCCGCTACCAGGCGTGGGGGCCGAACACCGAGGAACAGACGCGGGACTTCGTCCAAGGCGCGGTGGATGCCCGGCTGCGGTCCCCGCAGGCGAGATTCGTGTATGCGGCCTGCCTTGACGGTGAACTCGTCGGTATCGGCGAGCTGAAGGTTCGTAGCCTGGCTCACCGTCAGGGCGAGATCTCCTATCTCGTGCATCCTCAGATGTGGGGTCGAGGCGTGGGCACAGCCATCGGCGGGGAACTTCTCGGCAGAGGGTTTGGGCTGATAGGACTGCACCGGATCTATGCGACCTGCGATCCTCGCAACGTTGCATCGGCCCGGGTGCTGGGCAAGCTCGGCATGACCCACGAGGGCCGACACCGGCACACCGCGCTGATCCGGGACGGCTGGCGTGACTCCGAAGTCTTCAGCATCCTCGACCAGGAATGGGCGCACCGGCCCGGGCCCGAATGATCGGGGGCATCGGTGGTCAGGCTCCGGCTGTCGTCCTGGCGCCGGAGGCGAAGAGCCGCGCGGGATCATCGGGAATGCGAAGTCGCCCTCGGCCTCGGCCGGGTGGCGCACAGGAAGTCGGCGGGCCCGACTTCCTGTGCCGGGCACGCTCCGGGAACCGCGTACGGCTCCCTTCCTCGCTCCCTCGCTCAGCGGTGGCGGCGGTAGTACGACACGGTCACGGCTGCGAGCAGCGGGCCCCAGAGGACGAGCGGCTGGTAGAGGATGCCGACGATGGTGTGCCACGGCCCCTGCATCGCCGGGGTCTCCTCGACGCTCCACCAGAACACGAAGCCGCTCCAGATGCAGACCAGGGCCACCGCGCCGAGGGCGGCGGGGACCACCGCGGCCAGCGGATGGACGCGCCGGCCTCCGATGACCGGGATCCAGCGCGGCACCACCTCGCCCCAGGGCCGGACCAGACCGAGCGTCAACAGGGCGAAGGCCTCGGAGACCACGCTGAGCCCGATCACGTAGACCACGCCCCAGCCGGGGATGTCGAAGTTCTCGCGAAGCACCTCGTCGCTGTAGCCCACCGGAAGGCCGAGGCCCAACGCGATCCGCCAGAGTCCGGAGGGAACGGTGGTGAGGGCGGCGGCATGTGCGGCGCGGACGGCCCAACGCGGCGCCGGAGCAACAGTGTTCGCGGGAGAGGACATGCCCCCAGACTCGCCCGTGCACGGCCCGGCCACGTCCTCCCGCCGACTCGGACCACTCCCTCCGCCGGGGGAGGTCCCGGCTCGCGTCTCATCCCCGGTGGGTGGGGACCGTCCCCGGTGGGTGCGACCCGTTGCCGGTGGGTGCGACCCGTTGCCGGTGGGTGCGGACCGTCCCCGGTGGGCGCAGCCTCGCTCCCGGTCGGCCACTGCTCATCGCCGGTTGCTCGCGTCGTACCGGCGGAAGCTCGCGCCGGCGGAAGCTCGCACCGGCGGAAATGCCCGCGCCGGCGCGAAGCCGCCCGTGATACGTTCTGCGTCGCACGATGCTGCCGCGAACCAAGGAGGTGAGACCGATCAACGCTGTGACAGGTCGGGGCTCCCTCCCTCCCGTGGTCTAGGGAGCGCCCGCACAGGCATCCCGAAAGGCTCGAAACGCACATGCGCTTCACCTCCCAGACGTCGTCCGACGGCGTCACCGAACGACACTTCGCCCTCCCCTTCACCTTCGGTGCGATCCCCGGCGTGCTGTGGACGCCGGACGGCGCCGTCGGCGCACGCCCGCTGATTCTGATGGGGCACGGCGGCGGTCAGCACAAGACGGCCCCCGGCATCGTGGCGCGCGCCCGCCGGTTCGCGGCCGAATGCGGTTTCGCAGTGGCGGCCGTCGATGCGCCCGGCCACGGCGACCGTCCGAGGAGCGAGGAACTCGACCTGCTCATCGCCGAGATGAGGACTCGCATGCAGACCGGCGGTGACGTGACTCCGGTGCTCGCCGACGTCCACGCCCTCATCGCCGGCCAGAGCGTCCCGGAGTGGCGCGCGGTCCTGGACGCGCTCCAGGATCTCGATCACGTCGACGCCGGCCCGGTCGGATACTGGGGGCTGTCGCTGGGCTGCGGGCTCGGCGTTCCGTTCGTCGCCGCCGAGCCCCGGGTCCGCGCTGCGGTCCTGGGTCTGAACGGGGATCGGCAGACCTCCACCGAGGCGGCCGCGCGGATCACCGTCCCGGTGGAGTTCCTGGTGCAGTGGGACGACGAACGGGTCCCGCGGGCCGAGGCCCTCGCGCTGTTCGACCTCTTCGCCTCGGCCGAGAAGACGCTCCACGCCAACCCCGGCCGGCACGGCGACGTCCCGCTGTTCGAGCTGGACAGCTCGGTGCGGTTCTTCACCCGACACCTGGGCTGACACCCCGTCATTCACGATGCGCCGGCCGGGTCCCACCCCGGCCGGCGCACACCTGGCCAGGCGCGGCCGACGCACACCCGGCCGACGCAGCCGACGCACAACCGGCCGCGTGACCGGTCCGACCGGTGTTCGGGCAGGGGCGGAACAGGTGCGTACCAGACGGAAATCCAGGTGCGGAAGGACAGCCGTTCCTGGCAGCATGGCGCCCGTGATCACGTACCGAAAGGCCGATGCCGCGTAGACGGCCGCGCGCCCTGCGCGCTGAACAACAGGTCTCCCGCATCTGGGGGCCGGCCCCGCCGTTCCGGATCCACGGACTCTCCGCCGGGGCGAGTCTGGCCGTGCGCCGGGTCGAGTTCCTGAGCGGCAGCTTCTACATCCGCCCGGGCGCCACCGAAGAGGCATTGCGGCGGTACCGCGACTTCCTGCAGCCGCTCAGCAGGCGTCCGCTGTACCCGCAGGAGGCGGCGTGCCCGTGCCCCGGGTGCGCCTTCGACGACGTCAGGTACGCACGCGACGTGCTGGAGGAAGTCCTGGAGCGACTGCCGGCACGGGCCCGCGCCGAGCTCGGCCGCCTCGTGAAGCCTCTGGACGCGGTGTTGCTGCGCCGCACCCTGCCGGATCCGTTCACACACCGACGCCAGTGGCGCACGCAGTTCTGGTGGTACCGCCGCCTGGCCGACAGGTCGGAGTGGGGGTGAGGGAACTGGTGGAGGAAACAGCGGATGGACCCAAGTCGGCCGTACCGACGTGGAATGACCCGCTTCCGCCCGCGGGGGCCCGCGCCGCGACGACGGGTCACCCGCTCCCGTCGCCCGCTCCCGTCCCGCTCCCGTCGCCGGCTCCCGTCACCGGCTGCCGTCAGGTGCGCTCGAAGCCGTGGGTGCGGCCGATGACGGTGAAGCCGCGTCGCTCGTACCAGTGGCGAGGCCAGTCGTCGGCATCGGCAGTGAGGAAGCGGGTGCCGCAACCTGCGGCGGCCGCCCGGCGCAGAGCGGTGGCCAGGACCGCGTCGGCGTGTCCGCGCCGCAGGTGGGCCTCGGCGGTCATCACGTCCTCGATCTGGGCGATGCCGAGCCCGGGTTCGAGATAGAGGTCGGCCCAGGCGGCCACCTCGCCGTTCTCCGCCCGCGACCCCAGGAACTGCACGACCTCGGCCCCGCGTCGGCGCGTCTCGCGGCGGTCGACCAGCATGGTGATCACCTCGTCGGCGGCCTCCGGCAGCCAGGAGCGCCAGCGCGCCGTCAGCGGTTCCCGGATCGCCTCCAGGTCGACGTCCTCGGCCCGGCGTCCGTCGGCGGTGGGCGCCGGACCGGTGTGCAGCATCACCAGGTAGGTGTGGTGCCGGTACCCGGCGCGCTGGAACGGCCCGATGCACACGTCCCCGAAGTCCCCGTCGAGCACCGAGACGAGACGGTACGACCGGTCCCCCATGGCCTCGTCCACCAGGGCGGGCAGTGCGACCGGGTCGACACCACCGCGGTCGACGACGACCTGGTTGTGCGACCACGACTCGGCGAACCGGTCGTCGTACACCGCGAACCCGCACGGGAGTTCGGTGGTGCGCCCGGCCTGCCGACGGGCGAACCCGGCGAGGAAGGCACCGATCCGTTGCAATTCGGGGTCCGGCATGAGCCCCACCCTAACGTGGGCTTCGAGCACCGCGATCGAGCGATCTGCCGGACCTGCCCGAGGCCGTGGGCGCCGGCGAACCCCTTGCGGAACGGCAGCGGGGGGGCGCCCGGTGGGAAAAAAACACCCGCCGGCGCCCCCCGACACCGGGGGCGGGGGGTGTTATAGCGGGTGACACCACCACCACCCCCCCGGAACCCCCCACAGCCCC
>NZ_JBHJUK010000010.1:99624-122396 GCF_042266225.1 Kitasatospora sp. NPDC056181 | reverse complement strand
GGGGCCGGGGGCGGGGGCCCCCGACCGCCCCCCCCCCCCCGGGCGGGGGGTGGGGGGGGGGGCGCGCCGGCCGCCCGCCGCCGGGGGGGGCCCCCCCCCCCCCCCCGTCCGGGGGTGCCCACCGAATGGGCTTCGAGGCAGGGCGTGGTGTGACGGTCTTCTTCGCTTCGGTCGTGGATCCGGGCGGCGATGCACTCAGCGGGTGAGGCGGCGTTCGGCCGTGGGCGTTCACGCCTACCATCAGGCCGTCCCTTGTCCCGAGGCTCCGGCGTCAGCGGGCGTGGACCAGGGTGCGGCAAATCCGGCGTCCAAGCCGACCACGGGGTGCGGATCACCGAGCGCGCGCAACAGCAGTCGTTCGCCTCGGAAAGCCGTTCGGCCGTGCAGAAAGCGGTGGTTGTCAAGGACGACCCCCTGCCCGGCGGCCAGGCGCAGTCGGGTCGTGTGCCGTTCGATGGCCCGGCGCAGGGCGGGCAGGTGCGCCTCGGCCTCCGGCGAGAAACGGGCCAGGGAGTCCTGGCGCAGCCGCAAGTGCCACCGCCCGCCGGGTAGTTGCTCCAGCACGGGCGCAAAGTGGCCGTCCGCCCCGCCGAAGAATGCGGCCCGCGGCGCCGAGAGCGCCTCCAATGCAGCGGGGTGGAACCCGGCCAACTCGCTGAGGACAGCCCGGCCGTCCGTCAGCAGGCTGTCCCCGCCGGCATCGCCCGCCCGCGCGCATGCCAGCAGGAGCAGACGGGGCGGCTGCGGCTGCTGCGCGCACTCGGTGTGCAGGTCAAGATCGCCGCGCCCGAGGCCGGCGAAGCCCGCCCGGCCGTCGTGGCGGCCGGTGTCGCGGATGACGGTCAGCCCGTCCGGATCGGCATCGCGGTGCGGCCAGAGCCCGGTCATCAAGCGCTCTGCCGCGTACAGCACATCCTCGCGCCCGCCCAGCCTGCCAAGTCGCACCAGGCCACGCTCGCGCAGCACCGCGCCGGCGCGCTCACGTACCCCGCCGCTCAGGGACGCGGCGGTGAAATCTTCACCTGCGGATGCGACCGCGGTGTCAAAGGACGGCATGGTGGATCCCCCTCGTGAGGCCGGGCGGACGGGAGACGACACACTCTCCCCGCCGCACCCTCCCCAGGTGAAGTGACAGATTGTCAAAGCCAGATCACCGGCCGTCGGGAGTCTGAGGCGCCGGAACGCTGCTACGTTCGAGGTGCCCGTGCCAGCCCGCGCGCCGTGGAAGAAGAGATGACCGAAAAGCCTTATGTGCCGCCGACGTTCCCGATCTCGATCAAGGGCGTGGTCCTCGACCCGCAGGGCCGGGTCCTGCTGCTGAAGAACGAGCGCCAGGAGTGGGAGCTGCCCGGCGGGAAGCTCGAAGGCAAGGAGAGGCCCGAGACCCGCGTGGAGACTGAGATCCGCGAGGAAAGCGGCTGGAACGCCACCGCCGGCGCGCTGCTGGACACGTGGATGTACGAGCCGCTGCCTGGCCGCCTGGTCTTCATCGTCACCTACGGCTGCACCGCCACCGACGCCCACCGGCCCCCGGTCGTCAGCCACGAGCACAAGGAAGCAGGCCTCTTCCGCCGCGACGAGGTACCCGGCCTGGTCATGCCGCAGGGCTACAAGGACTCCATCGCCCGCTGGTACGAACTGCTCGATCGGAGCTGACCCATGGCCCGCCCGGACCCGCACAGCGGCATCCGCTGGCACTGGACCACCCCCAGGGCGCAGGCCATTCTGAGCCGCCGCAGCCTGCCCCAGATCCTTACCTTCTACCGCGAGTTGCACCACCTGCCACAGGAGGAACTCGGTAGCCTGCTGGGCTACTCCACCTCGTACATCTCCCGAGTGGAGACCGGCAGCAGGAGCATCACCGACATTGGCGCCCTGCGGCACATCGCCGAACGTCTCCAGTTGCCACCCCACATCTTCGGCATCACCGACGACGCCGATGGAGACCATCACGCCGTGATCCAGTTCGCCGACAGCGTCCTGCGCCTGGCCGAGATCGCCCGGCAAGCCGGCCAAGCAGCCGCCGCCGTCGACGAACTGTGGCCCCTCGTCGCCCGCCTCGAAGCCAGAGCCGCCGACGGCCACACCGAGACTGACGTGCTGCGCCTGCTCGCCCGCGCCCGTGTCGGCCTCGGTGTCGCCCTCGGCCACGTCCTGCCCGAGGAACGTCTCGCCACGGCCGCGCGCTGGACCGGCAAGGGCACTGCGATCGCTCGCCGACTGGGCGACCGAAGCCTGCACGCCTACGCCTTGCGTCACCACGGAAACGAGCTGCGCAAGGCCCGCATGCTGGGCTCCGCCCTGGACCGGCTGGCACTGGCCCGAGACCTCGCCAACACTCCCGAGGAGCGGGCCGAAGCCGTCATCCTGCTGGCCCGGGCCGCAGGCAGTGCTGGGCGCACCGCGGCGTTCGACTCGGCGGTGGCCGAGGGACGAGGCTTGCTCGACGCCGCTTCGGCAACGCCGCTGTTCTCCGAGTTCACCCACCACGAGGTCCACCTGCGAGGCCTGGCCGGTACAGGGCGCATCAGCGAGGCCGCAGCCCTGCTGGACCGCGTGCCGAATCCGGGTCTGCGGACCAGTGCACAATGGCAGATCATCTCCGCGATCACCGCCGGTCAGGTCCTGGCCCGTCAAGGTGACCGCAGTGCTGCCCGCGAGCAGATGACGGCGGCCGTCAAGGGAGCGGCGATTCACCGCCTGCCGCACCAGCTCCAGCGTGTCGTGCGGGCGAGCCGGGGCTTGCCGGAGGTTCGGGAAGAGGCCGAGGAGGCTCTCATGCGACTGCGTGCGGCAATAGCTGCGTGACGGTGGGGGTAGAGGGTTCATTGGCGTACCTCCTCGAACGGTCTGCGTGGCTGTGCGGTGGGAACAGCGATGTTCAGCAAGGGAGTTACGAGTGGCCGTCGAGGCCGGCCAGCGGGGCGCTCGCCCGGAACGTCGGCGCGTCCTCGACCTGGTGGTGAATGAGCTGGCCGAGGAGGCCCAGGACGATCACGTGGCCTGCTGCCCAGCACGCGGTGAGAGCTGTTCCGAGCGGATCGCGACTCCTGCTCCGATCGGGGGCGCGTTTGTCAGCCCCGCCACGCGAGCCGGCCGGCGGCCACCGTTGGCCAGGTGGTGTGGCGACCGGCTCATCGGCTACAGGGACCTCGAACCAGACGATCGTGCTGCCGTTGGCCCCGAGCTCCGTACCGTGGTCGGTGGCCAGCTGTGCCACGAGAAACAGTCCGCGGCCGTCCTCGGCATCGGGCCCGGCCTTCCTTTCGCACGGCCGACCGCGACCGGTATCGAGCACCAGGACGCGGAGGCGGCGGAGTGAACGTACGAACCGGAACTCGACGTTGAGCGTGGCCGTCGAATCGTCACGGTGGCTGCCGTGGACAACAGCGTTCGTTGCGAGCTCGGACACGAGCAGGACAACCGTGTCGGTCTCGTCCGGAGGCAACGTGATGCCCAGCCTCGCCAGCGCGACGGGAACGTGACGGCGAACTCTGGAGATCTCGGATGCCCTTGCGGGTGCGGAGAAGATTTCAACGGTCATGAGTGGTCCTCCGGGCCGTGCAGGTCGCAGGGGGTCGTACCGGGGAAGTCCGCGGGCCTGGTGGTCGATCGCGGGTTCCGTAAGGCTCGCGATCACGCCAACCGGCCGCAACAGGAGGAAGTTGAGGGCGAAGGCGGAAGTTACTGTCGTGGAGCCGCCAAGCAGGCCAGAGCAGTAACCGGTTACTGGTTCCGGCACGCTCCGTATGTGGGATCGCTACGCTGAGAAGCGAAGTCGACAGCCGAGGGGGTAGGGGGTGATGGGGGATGGCCCACGGACTGGCCTGCGTCGAGCGCCTTCGCGCCGAGGGTGTGGTGGAGGACCGGGACATCCAACGGACCGTCGATGCGGTCATGTCGTGTTGCGGGGTCAGCCGCCTGCGGGCCTACCGGCTCGCTCATGGCTGGACGTTGAAGGATGCCGTGGATGTTCTGATCAAGCTGTGCGACGAGGACGACATCGTCCGTCCGAAGCTCGACGCGGACCAGCTCGGGCACTGGGAGACGGACCGGCAGCCCCGCGCAGGGACGATCGACCTGCTCTGCCGCTTGTACCGGACCGACGCCACCGCTCTCGGCCTCTCGGGCGACTACCGCGCCGGCGGCGAACCGGCCGGGGTTCGGCAACTTCCGGTGCGCGCAGGACATGCTCGGACACCCGTGCGTGCTTCGACATCGGCCGGCTCGCGCCAAGGGCAGAGCGATCCGCTGACCTCCCTGGTGGATTCCGCTCGTAGGGCGGTCGAGCGGACTCTCGCACTGACGACGGTGAGCGCGACTCAGCTGGAGCTCCTGGACGAGCGGGTGATGAGTCTGCGCCGTGACTACGTGTTCACGCCGCCGGCGGTCATGCTCGGACGGCTGCTTGCGGACCTGGAGGAAATCCGGCTGCATGCGGTGGAACGCCAGCCGGCGAGTGTTCAGGTGCGGCTGTCCGAGATGACGGCTGTCGTGTCGACCCTGGTAGCGGACGCGCTGATGAAGCTGGGAAGGCTGGACGACTCCGAACGCTGGTACGGGACGGCCCGGGTGGCGGCCGACGACAGCGGCAGCGCTCGGCTCAGGGCCCGAGTCCGCGTTCAGGCGGCGATGCTGCCGTACTACTACGGTCCGCTGGAGAAGGCCTCCGAACTGGCACGCCAGGCCCGGCTGCTCAACCGCGGACGCCCGACGGCCACGGGCGCCTTCGCGGCAGCGGCCGAGGCGAGAGCGCTCGCGCGGCTGGGGCGGACAGCGGAGGCCCATACGGCGATCAACCAGGCCCAGGAGATGTTCGAACGCTGCGACCACGGCGACCCCGAGGATGCCTGGGCCTTCCCCGAGCGCCGGCTGTTCCTCTATCTGAGCGGCACCTACACCTATCTCGGTGAGACCGGCAGGGCACGTGCCGCGCAGCAGCAGGCACTCGCCCTGTATCCGGACCGTACGGGGATCGACCCGGCTCTCCTGCACCTTGAACAGGCCGTCTGCCTGATCAAGGAACGTAGCCTCGCGGAAGCCTGCCAGCTGGCCGGCCGTACCTACCTTCAGGTGCCTGAGGCCCACCGTACGGAGATCCTGGGCTCCCGCGCGCGGGCGGTGATCGACGTACTTCCGACCCGGCTGCGTTCGGTGCGCGTGGTCCGCGAGCTGGGCGAGATTCTGACGCTCCCGTCGGGAGCGATGTGACAGCGGGGCGGTCGTCCGCCAGCCTTACGGGTATGAGTGCACCGAGCCGGATCGGCGGCTTCAGTGAGTCCGAAGTGAACCGTGTCCTCGAAGCCGCATGCCGGGCGGCTGGCCTGGATGCGTCAGGCGCCACCGTCCTGCGCGGACATACCAACGCGGTCTTCCTACTGGCCTCCAGCCCGGTGGTGGTCAAGATCGCGCGACGCGGTTCGAACGTCGCCGAGGTGCGCCGGACCGTCGAACTGGTCGAGTGGCTGGTCGGTATGGATTTCCCGACCGTCCCCCTCCTGCCGCTGGAGCAGCCGGTCCTCGTCGACGGGCACGCCGTCACGTTCTGGAAGTACGTACCTCAGCCCGATCATCCGGTCGCAGCACAACATCTCGCCGCTCCGTTGAGGATGCTCCATCAGCTTCCGGCCCCGCCGTTCCTGCTCCGGTCCCTCGACACCGTCGGTGCGATCCGTCGCTCGCTGACCGCTATCACGGCGCTCCCCGACGAGGATCTGCAGTACCTGTCCGCCCGCCTCGACAGGTTGGAGAAGTCCCTCGCGGAGGTCCGCTTCGCCCTGCCGCCGGCGTTGCTCCAAGGCGACCCGCAGCACCGGAACGCGCTGTACGACGGCTCGGCGGCCGTGCTCTGCGACTGGGACACGGCCAGCTACGGGGAGCCGGAGATCGACCTGGTGACGATCGAGATCCACTGTCGCCGGTTCGGGTACGGCAAGGCGCACTACGAGGCCTTCGCCCGGTCCTACGGCTTTGATGTCGTCGAGTGGCAGGGGTACCAAGTTCTCCGGGACCTGCGCGAGTTGAGGATGATTACGACGAACGCGAAGCGCGCTGAGGCGGGTTCGGAAACTCTGGTGGAGGTTGTCCGACGTGTCTCCGGGCTGCGTGAGGGCGATGACGGGCTGCGCTGGCACATCCTGTGACGCCCTGCGATTCCGCACTGCCGCCCCGCGAGGTGATCGTGGGGCGGCAGCGTCGGCCGTGGGTGCGGTGCCTGTACGACGCCAGAGAGGGGCGTCGCGGTGGGCCGGCTGATGCCCTCGGCTGTTTTGAGCGTGTGGTAGATCAGCGGTCGCAGGTCCGCGGGCATCTCGCTGCTCGGCTTGAGCATGAGGACGGCGCCCGTGATCGAGTTCCGCCACAGATCGGTGCGGCCACGGAGTCCCATCCGGCCATGCACTCCTGGCGGCCGACGCCGAAGCCGAGTTGCCGGAGTTCCGCGAGGGAGGCGGCGAGCGCGGTGTTGTCGCGGATGACGCCGGGGCCGGCGGTTGCGGGTACTTCCTCGGCGAGGACCTGGTTCTGGATGGTCTGGGGCAGGCGGTGCGGAAAGGTTGCCCGACATGGCCGGTACGGCACCCCACTGCACGTCCCGGACGAGGCCGAGATGCGGTCCGCGCCTATCGGCCGGCTGCGGATGCAGGATTGCGATCCGGGTAAGGTGCCGACCGTTCTTCAGATGATGCAAGTTCGGATCATGGCCACGAGTGGCGGCGCATCAGGGTTCGGCTGGACCTTGTTGAAGGCCTTGTAACCCCAAGCCTCGTACAGCGCGAGCACTTTGCCGTCCCCGGCTGCGGGGTTGACCATGAGAGTGATGCACTTCTCGGGGCGGTTGCCGGCGAGTTCCTCATGGATGCGGTGAGCGGCGCCAGTACCGCGCCATGGCGAGCGGACGCCCAGCTCCTTGAGCGCGAACACCGGGTCTGCGGTGAGCTTGGAAGTCATTGGTTCAGCCATTCGGGTCCACCAGCGGTCTCCGGATTCGATGGTGTTGCCGTAGGCATAGCCGATCGGCTCGCCCTGGTCGTACCCGAGGACGGCTTCGAATCCGGGCTCACTGCCGTGGCGGTCGAGGCGTTCGGCGAACGTGGGGACAGCGTAGTTGGGCAGGTGGAGCAGCGGCGCTCGGACATCCGAGTAGAGGTCGATGAGCGTCTGGCGTGCGAGGGGCGTCAGTGCGGGCAAGCGGCGCAGGTCCGGCTCCGTCACGCGGGTGTCCTTCGGGTGTCGTGGGTGTACTGGTTCCACAGTTGCGCATGGGGACTGCTCGGCGCCACATCCTTCAGGGCCGCGCCGAAGCGGTCGAGCACGCCGGCGACCCGGGGGTGCGCGGCGAGTTCGGCGGGGATGCCCATGGCGGTGGTGACAGCGGGTTCGAGGCGCTGGCCGGCACGGCGGATGAGGTCACCGGTTCGGCGGCCGTGGAGGAGGTTCTGGGTCGATGCCGTGCCGCCGGAATGATCACGACCTGGACCGCTGTGGTCTACGAACCGGAGACCCGCTGGGCCTCGAACACGACGGCCGGGCGAACGATGGCAAGGGCGTGCGCGGGCGGCGCACCGCCCCTGCCCGCCCGGACCGTCGGTCGGCTCTGAAACCCGTTGACGGGGGCGGCCGGCCTGCCCCGTCCGGTCGCCGACGACGCCCACCCTCGACAAGCAGCCGGACGGTCTACCGGCCGGCAGACCTCCCGCTTCGGTGACGTGCACGGCTACGACGGCGCCCGCCTGCGGGCCCCGGAGCTCCCCGCGCTCCCGCTGAAGCCCAGGGGGCGGGTGCGCTGACCTGGTGAGATGCGATCTGGCGCCACATGCGTGTGCCATTCCTCCCGCGGAGTGGGTCGGAGGCCTCTGCGGACCGACGGGCGGAGACGGCGTGTGCGGTCGGACCGGCACCGTCGGGCGGCGGCTGGCGGCCGGGTGGGGGCGGGGTGCGCGCGGGCCGGGCTACAGCAGCATCGCCTCGAACTGGTGCGCCGGTGTGATCAGTGGTTGTTCGGACCAGATGACCTTGCCCCGGGCCGTGTACCTGGTTCCCCAGCGCTCGGCCATCTGCGCCACCAGGAACAGGCCCCGTCCGCCCTCGTCCGTACTGGCGGCGTAGCGCAGGTGCGGGGCCGTGCTGCTGCCGTCGGAGACCTCGCAGACCAGGCTGGTGTCGCGCAGCAGGCGGACGCGGATCGGCTGGGTGCCGTAGCGGATGGCGTTGGTGATCAGTTCGCTGAGGATCAGCTCGCTGGTGAAGGTCAGTTCCTCCAGGCCCCACGCGGTCAGCTGGTCGGCGCATTCGGTGCGGATGCGGGAGACGGCGGCGAAGTCGTCGGGCACGTCCCAGGTGGCGACCTGGTCGGGCTCGAACAGGCGGGTGCTGGCGATGAGGAGCGCGATGTCGTCGCTCGGGCGTGGCGGGACCAGTGCGTCGAACACCGCCCTGCAGGTCTCCTCGGGGGATCCGCCGGCTCGGGTGCCGGTCAGGGCGGCGTGCAGTGCGGAGAGCCCGGCGTCCAGGTCGCGGTCGCGGGTTTCGAGCAGCCCGTTGGTGTAGAGGACCAGTGCGGTGCCGGGTGCCAGCTGGAGTTCGGTGGTCTCGAAGGGCAGGCCGCCCACGCCGAGGGGCGGGCCGGCGGGAAGGTCGACGAGTTCCACGGCGCCGTCGGTGTGGACCAGTGCGGGCGGTGGGTGGCCGGCCCGTGCCATGGTGCAGTGTCCGGAGACCGGCTCGTAGACCGCGTACAGGCAGGTGGCGCCCGTGACAGCCGACTGCTCGCCCTCGTCGTCGCCTTCTCCCGCGGCCGCCTCGCCCTGGTCGAGCCGGACGACCAGGTCGTCGAGGCGGGCGATCAGTTCGTCCGGGGGCAGGTCCAGGGCGGAGAAGTTGAGCACGGCTGTGCGCAGTCGGCCCATGGTGGCCGCGGCGTGCAGGCCGTGGCCGACGACGTCGCCGACGACGAGTGCCACGCGGAAGCCGGGCAACGGGATGACGTCGAACCAGTCCCCGCCGGCTCCCTGCTGCGCCGGCAGGTAGCGGTAGGCGACGTCCAGGGCGCCCTGTTGGGGCAGGCCGTGGGGCAGCAGGCTGCGCTGCAGCGTCTCGGCCATGCGGTGCTCGCGGGTGTAACGGCGGGCGTTGTCGACGGTGATCGCCGCGCGGGTGACCAGTTCCTCGGCGAAGGAGACGTCCTCCTCCCCGAACGGTTCGGACTCCCCGGTGCGCCAGAAGTTGACCTCGCCGAGGATCAGGCCGCGCGCCTGCAGTGGTGTGGAGATCAGCGAGTGGATCCCGTAGGCGAGCATCCGGTCGGTGTTCTCCGGGTCGCGCGCCCGCCAGGCCGGCGCCCGGTGCAGGTCGGCGGCGAGTGCGGCGTGCCCGCTCTCCAGGGCGGCGCCCTCCGGGGTGGCGGGGACGAAGCTGATCAGCGACCCGACGGGGTAGAGCGGCCAGTCGTCCCTGATGCCGCTGACGGCCGTACGGCGGATCTCCAGGCCACCCGCCGTGCCCGTGCCCGGCGGCGGCTCGTCACCGCGCAGCACCGGGTCGGCCAGCTCGACCGTGGCGAAGTCCGCGAAGCGGGGAACCGCCACGTCGGCCAGCTCCTGTGCGGTCCGCACGATGTCCAGGGTGGTGCCGACCCGCAGTCCGGCGTCGTAGAGCAGCTGCAGTCGGGCCCGCGCCGCCTCGGCCTGCCCGGCCAGCGCACGCAGCTCGGTGGTGTCCCGGATGGTTGCGACGCTGCCGGGCCCTCCGCCGAACGGTGCGGTGGGACGGTTGTTGACGGCGAGCAGCCGGTCGTTGGCCAGGTGCACCTCGTCGGTCGAGGCCCTCCCGGACGCCAGCAGTTCGGCCAGGCCGGGGTTCAGGCCGAGCTCGGCGACGGGTCGTCCCTCCACCTCGGGCGGTAGCTCCAGCAGACGCCGGGCCTCGTCGTTCGCCAGCAGTACCCGGGTGTCCGCGCCCACGATCAGCACGCCCTCGCGGACCGCGTGCAGCACCGCGTCGTGGTGCTCGTACATCCGCGTCATCTCGGACGGGCCCAGGCCCTGCGTCTGGCGGCGCAACCGCCGCCGCACCAGCAGCGCCCCGGCCGTGCCCGCGGCGAGCGCGGCCGCCGCGCCGCCGAGCAGGACGGGCAGCTGCCGGCTCACATCGGCGCCGGTGTGCGCGACGGTGTAGCCCACCGACACCAGCCCGGCGACCGAACCGTCCGGCCTGGTGGCCGGCGCGGTGGTGTCCACGACCTTTCCGACGGGGGTGCCGAAGCTGCTGGTGAACGGACCCTTGAACGCCGCCCCGTACGCGCCGACGACGTGCGTCCCGATCTCCTCGGGGTTGGGCGCGGTGTAGGCGGTTCCCTCGCGGCTGAAGATCACGACGTAGTCGAAGCCGCCGATCTTCCTGACGTTCTCGGCCAGCGGCTGCAGCGTCGCCGAGGGGTCGGCGCCGTCCAGAGCGGTCACCACCATCGGGACCTGTGCCAAGGTGACCGCCGCGGCACGGGTGCGCTGCTCGGCCCCGTTCGTACTGTTGGTGCGCGCCTGGAGGATGAGCGCCGTCAGCGCGGCGCCGATCAGCAGCACCACGACGATCAGCATCCACAGGAACACCTGCCCGGCGACGCTGCGCACCCGCAGCCGGGAGGGCAGCCGACGCCATGGCGACCGGCGCTTCGCCGCTTCGCCCGTCTCCTCGCCGCCAAGGGCCTCGCTGGCCTTTCGCTGCACTGGCTGGCCTCTCGCTGCGTCGGGGCGATCCCCGCACATCCGAGTCTCCCTCCCACGCTGCCACCCGGCCCGCTGACGTGCATGTCCGAAGATCCGCCCGATCGGTCGGCTCGCCTCCGGCGAGCCCGCGGTGATCAGCTCGCGCCCGGCTCGGCGCTGCCGGCGCTGCCGACGTTGCTTCCGGTGCCGCCGGCGCTGCTGCCCGGCACCGCCGGCGTTGCTTCCGGTCGGGACGAGCCGGTAGCGGTCGCACGTCGACAGCGCCGTACGACGGGTCCTGTCCAGGGCGCCGCGGTCCAGGGCGCCGCGCTCCCGTCACGGCGCCGGCACCGCTGCCGGTGCTCCGGGCACGCTCGCGACCCCCGGATATGTGCCCGGAGCACGGGCCTGGCCTTCAACCGGACTGTCGTGTCGGCCGCGACGCCGTCGGTGTGTCAGCCGTTGTGCGGGGCCCGGAGGTCGTTCAGGGTCTCCTGGTAGCTGCGGATCAGTGCGGCGAGGCCGGTCTCGAAGGCCTGCTCGCGGAAGTCGGTCGGGGCGTCGCGCAGCGGCTCGAGGCCGGGCGGGAGCGCCTCGTCCGTCCAGGCCTCGTTGTGCGGCCTGTTGAGGTGGAGTGCGGAGCCGATCAGCAGGTACTCGACGGACTGGACGACCGGGAGCACGTGCTCCTCGGGCCAGCCGGCCGCCCGCAGCATGGCGAACGCGCAGGCGTAGGCCTGTAGGGCGGCGGCGGAGCGGGTCGGCCGGGAGGCGAGCAGCGGCACCATGTTCGGGTGGCGGGCGAGGGCGGCGCGGTAGGAGCGGGCCCAGGCGTCCAGGGCGGCGGTCCACGGCCGGATGGCCGGATCGAGCTCCATCTCGGCGACGATGAGGTCGCCGATGCCGTCGATGATCTCGTCGCGACTGGAGACGTAGTTGTAGAGCGACGGGCCCTTGACGCCCAGCCGGGCGGCGATGCGGGTGGTCGAGAGTGCGGCGGCGCCCTCCTCGTCGACCAGGGCGAGGGCGGCCCGCATGATTCCGTCCCGGGTCAGCAGGGGCCGTGACGGCCTGCCCATCTGTTGGTCCTCTCGTCCGCTGGTGGTTACCCCCCGGTATTGGTCCTCGTCGTGGGCTAGTGTACGTTCTCGCCAGGCAAAACTACTGGTTCTAGTTTTAGGGGTGCCGACGGGTGGCTCCTGGCGTCTCCCCTGTGGCGCCGAGCCAAGGCTTCGACGGCAACTCGCCTTCGCGGCACCGGCCGACGGCGGACTTCGGCCGCAGCCCGAGTGGCCCCCTCGATGGACCGGTAGCCTCCCGGACCCCCTCGGGTTCCTCCTGAGGGGGGTCTTGCCGCGCCGCCGCCTGGCATGCCCTTGACATCCTGTTGATCGCATGTCGGGCGGCTTCCCTGCCAGCCTTACGCCGAAGGTGACCCTCCGCATGTCCGTGCGCACCCTCGCGCTGCCGGCGCTCGTCGTCTCCGTGGTGCTCTCGCTGAGCGCCTGCGACCCGACCGGCCCGACAGCCCAGCCCGCCGACCTCGGCACCGTCGCCCAGGTCGTGCCCGTACCGCCCGACGGGAACCCGCCGGTGCTCCCGGCTCCCGGCGGCAACCCCTCGGTGACCCTGGTGACCCCGGCCGCCGACCGCGCGCCGTCGGCCACCACCTCCGCGGTCGCGCCGTCGGCCACCACCTCCGCGGCCGCCGATCGTGCACCGTCCGCCGTCACTTCCCCGGTCGCGCCGTCGGTCGCCCCGGTCGCCTCCGGGGCTCCGACGGCGGCCACCCCGGCCCCGTCCGGGACGCCGACCGTCGCGGCCGGGGCGGCGGACCTCAAGCTGACCTCGTACGACCGGCAGACCGGCAAGGCCGTGCTCGCCGTCGTCGCCGACGACGGCAAGGGCGTCCCGAGCCCGTCCGCCGCCGCAGCGACCACCGCCGCCGTGCAGACCGGCCGGCTGATCGACAGCCCGCCGTCGGCCGCCGCGCCGCAGGGTGCGCTGCTGGCCATCACGGCCGTCAAGCCCGCCGGCGCCGGGAAGGTGCAGGTCGACACCCGTCCGGCCACCATCGCCGAGCTGCTCGGGCAGACCTGGGCCGACATCAAGGCCGCGCTGGATCCGCACAAGATCCACGTCACCCCCAGGGTCAAGGACCTCAAGGTCTCCTACGTCCCCAAGCCCGACGGGGGCAGCGGCTCGGCCTCGGCCACGCTGAGGCTCGATGCGAACGACACCGTCCCACTGCCGGGAGGCTCCGAGGCCGCACTGACGGGATCGCTCGAACTCGACCCGAGCGTCGTCTTCTCCTACCAGGGCACCCACGGCATCCTCGCCCCCGAGCAGGCCAAGGTCGGCTTCGACCTGGGCGCCCACGCCGACTGGCACCTCACATCCGGACTCGCCGGCTCCACCGGTCCGGTCAGGATCCCGGTCGCCACCCTCACCGCCACCCCCACCGTGATGGTCGGCGCGCTCCCGGTCGTGATCACCCTCAACCTCACGGTCTACGCCGAGGTCACCGCCGACGGCACCGTCGGCGTCGACGTCGCCCAGACCGTCGACGGCACCTGGGCCATCCACGCCGACTACATCGAGGCGGCCGGCTGGCACAGCGCCACCGACCCGATCAGCACCACCGTCACCCCGGTCAAGGCCACCTTCACCGGCTCCGCCGACGTGCGCAGCGCCCTGGTCGCCGAGGGCTCGGTCGCCCTGTACGACGCGCTGGGCGTGAAGGCGACCGTCAGGCCGTACCTGCGGGCCCAGGTGCAGGGCACCGCCACGGTCGCGCTCGACAGCGGCGGCGTCAAGCCGGGCATCGACGGCAGCGTCGGCCTCTACGGCGGGCTCGACGTCGACGGGGCCGTGCTGGCGAGGATCGCCGTCCTCGGCACCCCGCTGTTCGAGAAGGACGTGCCGTTCAAGCTCTACCACCAGGAATGGCCCATCGTGGCCGGCTCGTACCGCAGCCCGACCCCGAGTGCCACACCGACCACCTGACCGACCCCGAGTGCCACACCGACCACCTGACCGACCATCCGTCCATCACGTTGAAAGCCGAGTTCCAGACATGAGCATCAAGGCAAAGCTCGTCGCCACCGCGGCCCTCACGGCCGCGATCACCGCCGGTCTCGCCACCCCGGCCGTCGCCGCTCCGACCACCCCCGCCGTCGCCGCCCCGGCCGCTCCCGCGGCGAGCAGCGGCAGCACGGTGACCGAGCAGCAGTGGCTGGCCGACGTCGCCGCCGCGATCGCGCCCGCCCGCGCCTACGTCGAGCAGCGCACGGCCGAGCCGACGGACGAGCGGCCCGCGATCGTCTTCGACATCGACAACTCCACCCTCGCCACGCACTTCCACCCGTTCACGATGCCGGGCATCCCGCCGGTGGTGGAGCTGGCGCAGTACGCCCACGCGCGCGGGGTCGCGGTCATCTTCGTCACCGCGCGCGTGGACTTCATCGAGCCGGTCACCCGGTACAGCCTGGAGAAGGCCGGCTACACCGTGGACGAGCTGCACGGACGCGACCTGGGCGACCTCTTCAAGCCGGTGCAGCAGTACAAGACGGACGAGCGGGCGGAGATCGAGAACGAGGGCTACACGATCATCGCCAGCGTCGGCAACAACTGGACGGACCTCAACGGCGGCCACGCCGAGCGCACCTTCAAGCTGCCGGACTACAACGGCCTGCTCTCCTGACCCACCCCGCCGAGGCGCACTCCCCCCGCCCGGGGACCGGCCGACCGGCCGGCCCCCGGGCGGTTTCCCCGGGCGGTTCCCACGGCGGACGGTGTCGTCCTCGATCCGCGCCGGTGCGGACGTCACGAGCCCGCGGGCCCGCCGCCGCGTGGCCCGGGGAGTCAGTGCACGGTGACCTCGGCGGGCAGTTGGAAGCGCGGGTCGCTCTGTCCCCGGCTCAGGAGTTGTCGGAACACGGTGCCGGGTTGAGCCCACAGGACGGCATCGACGCGCGGGTTCGCCATGAGCGTCGGGCATTCCACCCGCTGCCAGGTGTTTCCTTTCCGGACGGCGTCGCCGAAAATAATCCGCACCTCGCCCCGCGCGCCTTCAGAAAATCCCAGCGAAGCGTTTCGCCAGAAGGCCGCAGCCTTTCCGGAGTAGTCCGAGTAGTACGGGGTGCACAGGTTGAGATCTTCGATCAGCATCATCATCGTATGCCCACCGTACTTCTCGGCAGTGGCCTTCGCCGCCTCCTCGACCGACTTCCCCTTGTAGGTACCGCTGTAGTACCACACTGCGGTGGGACCGCCGCGGTCCACGGCTTTCCGCATCTGCGCTCTCGTCACCCACTTGGAACTGTCATCGGTCTGCCCGGGAAGAACAACGCCGCCGCCGTTGGTCGGCCCCTCATTCGCAAAGGGAACCGACTCGCCGACCAACTCGGCCCTGATGGCCGGATCAGGACTCGACGGCGGAATCAGTGAGGTCGGACGAATATTCACGGCGGCAAGTCCAGCTCTCAACAATGCCTCCTTGCGAGTGTCTGACGGGATCCTGATCGGCGCAAATCTAGCCGCGAACTGCACAAGAAGGCACGGGTGCCGGCAGATCAAGCCGTGCGCGCGGCGGCGTTGACATCACCTGATGACACCCTGCTCGATCGTGTCGTCCTGAGTTGCCCGATGGAGATGCCAATTTGCAGCAGGAGGCCTGCGATGGCCGGAAGCTGCCCAGGGTGGCCCGTTCTGCGGAGGGTGAGGAAGGGACGTCCCAGGGCGAGGGCGCGGTGTTTCAGCGACTGCGGCACGAATCCGTGAAACGGTCCGGACCTGGCCGTACACGCTCCTGAGCAAGCATCGGAGAATCCTTGTGTCCCTTGTGCCGGGAGCCCTAGGTTCGAATCGTCTCATCCGAGAGGGGCATATTCCGGCAGGGCCCGCCGGCAACCTCCCGAGGGGTTTCCGCCGGAATTCATCCGGCATCCCCCTCGTGAGGAATCACGGGCGAAATCCGGAAGACCACATCGAAGACCGCGTCGGAGACTTCGGCAGCGAGGCCGGCGACGAGGAACCGGGGACCATCTCTGATGGTCTCGAGTACATCTGACGTCCATTCCCCGGGCAGATGCCGGCGCAATGTCGCCGGTGCCCGGCCGGCTGTACAAAGGAGGGCCGCGGGTTGAACCTGCCGAGCGATCTGGCACGCGACTTCCATCGGCTGCGCGAGCGCATCACGCGCAAGGCCTCGTCCGCATGGTTCCGGGAGAAGCGCCAGGAGATCGAGAGCCTGGCCCCGTACGATCCCGGCCGGGGGCGCGAGCGCCTCGACCATCTGCTGGCCACCGCTTCGAAACAAGTCCCGTACTACCGCGCCGTTCGCGACTGCGAGCAGCTGAGCCTGAGTGACTTCCCCCTGACCCGCAAGAACGATCTGCGCGAGCACTTCGTCGACTTCATCAGCCGCGATGCGACCGGCCGGATGGCACCTGGCGCGTTCTACCTCGCTCAGACCAGCGGCAGCACGGGACAGCCCGTCACCCTGCTGTCAACCGCCGAGGCCGGCGGACTGTCGAACAACGTGATCCGTGAGCGGTTGAGCGCCTTGCTCGGTCTGCCGGACGGTGGCATCGCCCTCAACCTGGGACTGCTCTTCCCCGGCACTCCACTCTTCCAACCGGTGATGCTGCCCCGTCCATACCTCAAGTGCAACCTGCGTGGATACGACCCCCATGCGCCCGACATTGTCGCGGATTACGAGGCTGTGATCGGACGCATCCCGATCGACCAGATCGCCGGTTCTTCCAGCCGCGTGATCACCCTGGCCCGATACTGCCTGGACCGCGGCATCGTCCTGCGTCCGCACGGTGTCGTAGCCTCCCACGAGCACATGCCCGACAGCGGCCGCCGTCTGGTCGAGGAGGCGTTCGGCTGCCCGGTCACCATGCTGTACGCGACGTCGGAAACCGGCTACGCGGCCTTCGAATGCAGTCGGCAGCGGATGCACTTCCAGGACGATTTCGTCCTGCCCGAGATCGGTCCGGCCGGTGATGGCGAGGTCGGCGCAATCGTCCTGACCGCTCTGCTGTCCACCCCGATGCCGGTCATCCGCTACGTGACGGGCGACCTCGCCCCCCAGCCGATCGACTGCGGGTGCGGCCTGCCCGGCACCGTGACCGACGGTCTGCTGGGCCGGGCCCGCACCAGCCTGGTCGGTCTCGACGGATTGGCATACTCGCCCTATGCGCTGCTGGCTGCGCTGGCCGCCGCAGGCCTGCCGGACTTCCAGGTCGTCCAGAACGAACCAGGCACGCTCGACCTTGTGACCGCCGGCCCGGCGGAAGTCGCCGCAGCCCGCGTACGGGACATCAACACCAGCCTCGAAGCGCACTTCGGTGCCCTGCAGGGCTTTCGCCTGTGCCACCAGCCGCACCACGAGTTCCAGTTCACCGCGAGCGGCAAGCGCAACCCCGTGGTTCAGCACCTGGAGCTGCCGGACACCACTGAGCGCTCGGCATACCTGTGACAGCGCAGGGCGACAACCCTGCAGGGCGGGACGGTGCTCGGCTGGGAGCCGGGCAAGGGCGCGGTCGGCGGCAGCGTTCCTCGACCTGATCTGACCTGCGGCGAGTGTGGTCCAGATGCGGGTGGCCGGGGTGGGTGTTCCGGAATTTCCGGGAGTCTCCCGCTGATGTGCCGGACGACCGGACCGCGGCCTTCTTCGGTGCCATGGTCCGGAACGTCCTGTTGCCGGTGGCCGTGCCGGACGGATTCTCGTCGCGGTGTCAGTTCCGGAGAGTTTCCGCCAGGCCCGTCAGTGCACGGGCAGGCTCGGGTGATGCTGTACCGGTCCTCGGCTCCGGGACGGTTTCCACGGCGGCGCACAACTCTTCCGGGGTGAGCCCGGCCAGCCGCTCCCGGTAGTGGTGGAGCAGCTCGGCCGCGGTCCGGCGCAGCTCGACCGGGTCCACGGGGAGGGGAGGCAGTTCGAGCCCGTCGTCGAGGCGGCGGGTGAGGGCCGTGCGCAGGTCGGCGGTGCCGGGCTGCCGGACGGTCAGTGACAGGTGGAAGGACAGGCCGCCGGTGTGACCGACGGCCGAGTGCGGTGCGCCGCGGGGGATGTAGAGGACCTCACCGGCGTGTGCCGTGGTCTCCAGCCGTACGGGGCCTGGGTTCGGCTCTTGGCGGGCCTGCCAGTGCCCGTCGTCGGGGACCGCGTGAACCTGCCACCGTTTGCTGCCGTTCAGTTGCAGCACGAAGACGTCCGCATCGTCCCGGTGGGGGCTCAACCCCTGCTGGCCGGGCGGGGTGACGAAGAGGAAGGCCTCGACGCGTCGGTCCAGTTCGGCGCCGAGGCGGTCAGCGAGTGCGGCTGCTCCGGAGTGCCAGTGCTCGATGTTGCGCATCAGCAAGGTGGCGCCGACATCGAGCTGTCGCAGAACCTTGGCAGAGTCGGCGTAGCCGCCGAAGTCGTGACCCCTGACGCTGCGGGCGGTGGTGTAGTCGCCCTGGTCCAGTGCCTGTCCGCGGGAGACGAGTTCGAGGTAGGGGCGGCGCAGCAGGCCCGAGGCCAGTGCGGCGTCGATGTCTGCCAAGGTGACCGGTGGGGCGAGAGGTGTCGGCGGGCGCAGCAGACAGGCACGGCGACGCCACACCGTCGCCAGGAACGGAGCAGGGTCGCCCACCAGGGACCGGAGAGTTTCCATCGGGGAGTGGCCTTCTGTAGTGGGGCCGAGGCTGACGGGTGCCAGGAGGTGTTCCGCCGCCGGTGCGTCCCCGTGCCCAGCGCGTCGGCCGCGGTTCGTACGGTGGAGAGTGGATCGTGGTGGACCGGCACTCCCGGACGGGCGTGCCGGGCTGGGCGGTCACGTCCAGGCAGGGGCCGTAGTGGCGCTCGACTTCGACGATGACCGGTCGACCGGCGGAAGCCGCGCCAGGTGCCGGTGCCGCCGGTCGGGACTCGCGCACCCGTTGGAAGTCGGCTGCCGGACCGCCGGGCAGGTTCGACACGGAGCCCACCGGATGGACGACCGGTCGGGCGCCGGCGACAGGCGCCGCCACCCGACCGGGGGAGCAAACGTCAGATGACCAGCTCGCCACCCGAGATGGCCTCCAGGTCCTCGTCGTCGACCTCGGTGCTGAACTCGTCCCACGCGGTCTCCGGGGTGATGTTCTGGGTGTCGCTCATGATTCCTCCCAAGGGGGTGCCAGGTGTGTTCCGAAGGAAAGGGGATCGGGGAATTCCCGGCAGCCTCTTGCGGAACATTCCGTCTCTCGGCGAGACGATTCGAACCTAAGGCTCACGAAACAATGCGCACAAGGATTCGCCGATACTTCCTCAGGCACGTGCACAGTTAAGCCGAACCGTTCCACCGATTCGTGCCGCAGTTGTTTTCGGGCCACACTGCTGTCCTGGACGTCCTATCCGCGCGCCCCGGAGAATGGCCGCCCCGGGGCCGTTTCCGGCCTGACCCGACGAGCACTGGAGCAGGCGATGCACGACCGTGCGGCCCGCAGCCTGCCGGCACTGCGGCATGACGGGCACTGTGCGGCACGCAGAGTCGTCCCGGATCCAGGCGGCGGCCTCCGTGTCGCTGCCGGACGTGGTGCTGCGCCGGCTCGGCCTGAGTGGAGTTGTCGCGGTCCATCCCGTCACAGTGGGACTGACGGACCGTTGCTGGCAGATCGAGACCGGTCGACAACGGCACCTGTTCGTCAAGCAGGCCGCGGCACCTCCGTGACACACATCCGTGCAAGCGTCCCGGCCGCAGTGGCCGGGGGCCGTGCCGTTCGGCTGCCGGGGCGAATCGCCGGTGGCCTTCCGGCCTAGGCTGCGGGCCTGAGGGCGCCCCCGAGGCGGGACTGCCCGGCCCCATGTGCACAGCATTGGAAAGGAACCCGGATGTTGCTCGGTGTGGCGATCGGCAGTGTCGGGCGGCATCCCGACGCGTGGCGGCCGGCGCGTCCCGACCCGATGGACGCCGGACATTACCGGCGACTTGCCCTTGCAGCCGAGCGGGGAGGGCTGGACTTCGTCACGCTTGACGACTCCCTGGCCCTGACCGCGGCGCCGGACGGGCAGCCGGACGCGGTCACCGCGCTGGCTGCCATCGCACCGGCGACTCACACGATCGGGTTGGTGGCGACAGTGACGACCACCTATGCCGAGCCCTTTCAGGTTGCCCGCGCGCTGGCCACTCTCGATCACATCAGCCACGGCCGAGCGGGATGGCGCCCGCGGGTGGCGACCTCGGCGGCCGAAGCCGCGCACTTCGGCCCCGAGCCTCTGCCGGAGATCAGCCGACTCCGCTCGGAGGCAGCAGAGTTCACGGAAGTCGTCACCGCACTGTGGGACAGCTGGCAGGACGATGCGGTCATCCGCGACACCGCGAGCGGTCGTTTCCTGGACCACGCCAGAATCCGTCACATCGACCACGTGGGGCAGCATTTCCGCATCAAGGGCCCGGCAGTCGTGCCGCGGCCACCGCAGGGCCACCCCGTGCTCGCCTCCGGTCCCGACCCTGACTCCTCGCAGGTCTCCGCCCACAGCGCCGATCTGGTGTTCACCGAGGTCCGCAAGGCGCAGCAGGTACGGGCACGCGTGGGAACCGGTGTCCGGATCCTTGGTGAGGTCGAGATCTTCCTCGACGACCACGGCCCGGGCCGGCCACCTGAGCAGCAGGGCGCGGCGCAGCCTCTCCGGGTCGCCGGAAGCGCCGCCGAACTCGCCGCTCGACTCGATGCCGTGTACGCGTGCGGGGTCGTCGACGGCTTCCATGTGCGGCTCGCCGCGCTCCCCGGTGCCGTCGAGCACTTCGTCGATGAGGTCGTCCCACTTCTGCGCCGGCGTCACCCGGCCCGGTCTGGCACACCAGGGGGGTCGCTGCGCGAGCGACTCGGCCTGCCGGCCCGGGCGTCCAGTGTGTTCCCGCTCCGAAAGGCAACGCCGTCACGATGAGCAATACCGGCAAGGCGATGCACCTGGCGGCTCTGTTCCCCTCCAATCAATCGGCCGGTTGGCGTGACCCGCGGGCCGGTGACCACAGCGACTTCGCCACCTTCACCGGCCTGGCTCAAACGGCGGAGCGCGGTCTGTTCGACTTCTTCCTCCTTGCCGATTACCCTCGGCTGACCGAACACCGTGGCGCCATCTCCGAAGTGGGCACCGCCGGAGAATTCGACCAGGTCACCACACTGTCAGCCCTGAGTGCCGTCACCGAGCGAATCGGGCTGGTCCCGACCGTCAACGCGACCTTCAACGAACCCTTCGACGTCGCACGAAGACTGGCGTCGCTGGACCACTTCTCCAACGGCCGGTGCGGGTGGAACGTCGTCACCACGTCCAACGCCTGGACCGGCGAGAACTTCCGCCGCGGCGGCTACCTCCCGCATGCCGACCGCTACCAGCGGGCGGCCGAGTTCGTCCGCGCGGCCCGGACCATGTGGCGCAGCTGGGAAACGGACGGTCCCACCCGGTTCCATCACGACAGTCCGCAGTTCCGCATCAGCGGGCACTTCACCGTCCCGGCCGGACCCCAGGGGTGCCCACCCACCCTTCAGGCCGGCGACTCCGAGCAGGGCCGAGAGTTCGCTGCCTCGTACGCGGATGTGGTCTACAGCCGGCACCTCGGCAGAGCAGGTCACACCTTCGCCGCCGACATCCGCAGTCGTACAGCCCGGCAGGGCCGTGACTCCCGTCAGGTGAAGATCATGCCCGGGGTCTCGTTCGCTCTCGGCGACACCGACGAGGAAGCTCAGGAGAACGCACGTGCTGCCCAGGAGCAGACCGTCAGCCCGCAGTTGGCGATCTGGTACCTGGAACGCACCTGGGGGCGTGCGCTGTCCTCCTACGATCCTGACGGGCCACTTCCCGACATCGCCCCGGAGCGCACACCGGACCCGTCCCAGTGGTCCGGTATCGCGGCGGCCGAGGTCAGGTCGACGCGGGCACGGAAGTGGCGGGCCTACGCTGCCGAACACGGCCTCGGCATCCGGGAGCTGGTGATGAAACTGACCGGTGGAAAGCCGTTCATCGGCACCCCGGCCCGCGTGGCGCAACAGATGACCGACTACGTCCGTTCGGGCGGCGCGGACGGATTCATCCTGGTACCCGCGTACGCCCCCGGGGGCCTGGACGACTTCGTTGACCGCGTAGTCCCCGAGCTGCAGGAACGGGGCAGTTACCGCACCGCCTACACGGGCGAAACCCTGCGCGACCACCTCGACCTGCCGACACCCGGCAACCGTCGTACAGGCTGACCGGCCGAGCGGGGATCGTTGGCCTTCGTCACGTTGGGCGAACCCCTCACGTTCCGGGCGGACTCCGCGTCAGCCCGGCAGTCGGCCTGCCGAAGCAGGCTGAATCCGGTGGCCACGCCAGCCAACGTCGCACCGCAAACCACGTCGATCGGGCTCGTCGCGACCTCCCTGGCCCGTACGAGTAGGGCCTGTTGTCGGACCTGCGCCGCAAGAACGCGTGGACGATGCCCTCACGGGCGGGCCATGTCACGCCTCGCGGATCCAGAAGTTCCTCAATGCGGCCTCGTGGTCCGCGGACGCGCTGCTGGACGATCTGCGGGCGTACGTGGCCGAGCATCTGGGCGATCAGACCGCGTCGCTGGTGCTGGACGACACCCAGGTGCAGAAGAAGGGGACCAAGTCCGTCGGGTCGCTCCGCAGCACTGCGGGGTGACCGGCTCCGTGAGGAACTGTCAGGTCATGGTGATGCTGACCTACGCGGCGCCGGGCGGGCACACATTCATCGACCGCCGACTGTATCTGCCCGCCGCCTGGACCGGGGACCGGGCGCGCTGCCGCGAGGCCGGGGTGCCGGACGAAGTCGCGTTCGCGACGAAACCACAGCTCGCGACCCATGTGCGCGAACGGACCCTGGTGGACGGGACGTTGTTCGCGTGGGTGGTGGCCGACTCCGGCTACGGGCGCGATGCCGGCCTGCGCGCGTTCCTGCACCACAAAGGCCTGCACAGCCGACCGCCGAGGACGGTCCGCCCTGGGACTTCGCCCGGAACGGCGGGGAGGATCTCAGCGGTGCGGGGTGGTCCGCGCAGTGCCGTCGCCGACGGAAGCGGGGTGGGCCGGGGCCCCCCCCCG
>NZ_JBHJUK010000010.1:70861-99614 GCF_042266225.1 Kitasatospora sp. NPDC056181 | reverse complement strand
GCGGGTACTGCGCCGGGTCGGGGGGGTGTTTGCCCGGGGGGGGGGGGGGGCCGCGGCTGGCCGGCCCCCCCCGAACGGGGGGGCCCGGGCCCCGGGCGGGGGGGCCCGGGCCACGACGGCTCACACGTACGGCGGGTAGGTCGGCTGACCTCCGTCGCCGCCGCCGATGGCGTCCAGGTCCCCGTCGCTGATCTCCTCGTCGACCTCCGTGACCGCCACGACGGCGGCGTCCTCGGTGTCGGCGTTGCGGGAGATGTCGTCCTTCATGGTGGTGAACTCCTTCGGTGGTGTCTTCTCGTGGCTCTGGCAGCGGTCAACTGACAGTGATGGGGACCTCGTTGTAGCCGATGACCTGGGCTTTCGCCCCCGAGGCGGTGGTCGGGATGTACGTCAGGAACGTCTCCAGTCGGCTGATGGTGAACTGGCTCGCCGTCGCTCCCTCGGGCTTTCCCAGCTGCGCGGCGTCACGGCTCTTCGGGGCCAGGGAGACGGTGCCGTCGGCCTTGACCGGGGTCAGCGTGTCGGTGATGACGTCGGAGGTGAACGCGAGCACGCCGCCGTCCTCGGTCCGCAGGGCGAAGGTCTTGGGGAGCGTCCGGCTCAGTGCCCTGGAGAGGGTCGTGCCGCGACCGCTCAGGGCCTTCACGCCGGCGTTGTAACCGTTGGAGAGGTTGTCGTCCAGCGGAGCGCTGTAGGAGAACTTGTCCTTGCCGGCGAGGTTCTGCTGGTAGTGGGCGAGGATGTCCGCTGCCAGGGCGTCCGGAGCCACCAGGAGGCCGTCCGGGCCCGGGACGGCGGAGGCGACGCCCGCACCGTCGACGGCGACCTTGGGCACCGGCCCGGTGACGTTGAGCGAATACGCGGGCAGGTAGGACGCTCCGGGCGCCTCCTGCACGAAGACGCGGTACGTGGGACCGGGGAAGGGCATGCCTCCCTGCGCCCGGCTGGACACGGCGAGGAACCAGTGGGGGAAGGCCGGGCCCGATGTGGCGTAGACGGTGATGGCCTGGTCACTGATGGGGGCGACCGGCTGGTTCAGTTCCTTGCTGATGCGCATCCAGGCGATGTCCGCGCTGAGCAGCGGCTCGGTCTCGATGCCGGCCAGGCCTGCGCTGTCCATGGCCTCGTTGACCCGGTTGTTCGCGGCGTCGTAGCCGCTGACCGCGGCGGACGCGTCCGCCTGGGAGACGACCGCCTCCGACGCCGACGCGTGTGCGCCCGTGTCGCCGCTGTGGACCGTGCCGCAGCCGGCCGTGCCGCCGAGGCCCAGCAGGAAGGTCGCCGCGGCGGCCTGCAGACGGAGGCCTCTCTTCTTGCGGTTCATGCCATCGCTCCTTCTGATTCGTGCATCTGCCTGCGCACCAGCTGGTGGAAGAGGCTCGTGGAGTCGCGGAGCAGTTCGGACGGCGGTCCGCACTCGGCGACCCGGCCCTCGTCGAGTACGACGACCTTGTCGGCGTCGAGGACGGTCGAGAGCCGGTGCGCGATGACGACCCGGGTCGCGTTCAGGCGCTGTGTGCTCTCCGTGACGATCCGTTGGGTCTCGTTGTCCAGCGCGCTGGTGGCCTCGTCGAAGAAGAGGATCCTGGGCCGGCGGATCAGGGCGTGCGCGATGGCGAGGCGCTGCCGCTGGCCGCCGGAGAAGGTCCCGCCGTCGCTCACGAGCGTGTGCATCCCCATGGGCATGGCGCGGATGTCCGCGGCGATGCCCGCCAGTTCGGCGGCGGCCCATGCGTCGTCGTGGCTGTAGTTGAGGGTGCCGGTGATGGCCTGGAAGACGGTGCCGGCGAACGGCTTCGTCTGCTGCAGGACGACGCCGCACTGCCTCCGCACCGCGGTGCTGTCCAGCGTGGCCAGGTCCTGGCCGTCGTACAGGATGTTGCCGCTGGAGGGCTGCTCGAAGCCCAGGAGCAGTCGCAGCAGGGTTGACTTGCCGCACCCGCTGGGGCCGACGATCGCCACGAACTCGCCCGGCCGCATGCTCAGGGAGACGTTGTCGAGCACCGGTGGACTGTTCTCGTCGTAGCGGAACGTCACCCGGTTCACGTCGATCTCCCCGGTCAGTTCACCCGGCACCGTGTGCGCTTCCGAGGCCTCCGGCAGCTCGGCGAGCAGCGGCTTCATGCGTTTGAACATGGGGATCACCGCGAAGGCCGAGGAGAGGGAGTTGGTCACCTGGATGACCGCCGCGAGGACGATGCCCAGGGCCGCGTTGAACGACAGGAACCGGGTCATCGACAGCGATCCGCTGGCCGGCCCGCTGATGACCGCGAAGGTGAGCAGGACGCAGACGAGCGGGTAGACGGCGTTGAACGTGGCCGCCGCGTTCTGGTACCTGCCGATGCGCTTCTGGAGCTCCTTCTGCTGCGCGAACTCGTTGGCCCAGGCCGCGAAGGCGCGGTTCTCGGCGCCCGCCACCCGCAGTTTGGGGAGACCCCGAAGCCTCTGGTACACCCGGTTCGCGAGCTTGTGCTCCAGGTCCAGCGACTGGGTCTGCCACTTCATCTGCCGTGCACCCAGCACGACGAAGAACACCACGCCGACCAGCACGTAGAGCCCTGTCAGCAGGGCCAGCGGCACGCTGAACCAGAACATCACGGCGAAGTTCACCACCGCGACCACGCCGGAGTAGAGCACCACGTAGCTCACGTTCATCAGCACCGTGCGGATGTTCTTCACCCCCAGTGCCGCACTGGCCAGTTCACCCGTGGAGTACCGGCGGAAGAACGGCGCCGGCAGGCGCAGCAGCCGGTCCCAGACGGCGGCCTGCAGGGTGGCCTCGAAGCGACCCCCGACGCGCAGCAGCGCCAGGTTCTCCAGCACCGCGAAGACCGCCGACGCGAGGGCGGCCACCAGGGTCAGGGCGCACACCTGCACGATGAGGCTCGTCTCGGCGTACGGGACGAACGTGCCCAGGACCAGCCCGGTGCTGATGGGCACGGTGGTGCTGACGGCGACCGCGACCAGCGTGAACACGATCAGGTTGCGGATGTCCCGTCCGCTGCCCTTCAGGCCGAACAGGATCAGCCGTCCCGTGCCGATCGGCCGCTCGGGCAGGGGCGGGTAGAACAGCACCCCCGTGTCGTCGAACCGCCCCGCCGTCCGGTCCCGCACCGGGCTCTGCTCGCCGGTGACGGGATCCCAGGCCACGTACCGTCCGCGCCGCCAGACGAACGCCACCGGCTCGCCGGAGTCGCAGCGGCGCCCGACGAACGGCCCGATGTTGGTGCGCCACCAGCGCCCGTCCAGGTTCACCGCGCGGATGCGGAAGCGCGAGCGCACCGCGATCGCCTCGATCGGGCCCGTCTTGCCGCCGGCCGCGGAGCCGCGGGCCGGCAGCATGGGGATGCCCAGTTCGTCGGCCACGATCCGGCAGGCCGCCTCGGTGGCGTCCTCGGTGTGGACGGGGCCGTTGCGCGAGAGGTGCTCGGCCGGCTGGAGTACCGCCTGGAGGACCCGGTCGGCCTTGTCGGTCAGCGCGTCCTCCATCTCGCGCACGGCCCGGATCCGGGACTCGGCCCGCTCCCCGTCGGCGGCGATGACCCGGTCGGCCATCCGCAGCAGGCGCTCGTTCACCTCGGCCAGGCGCTCCCACAGCCGGCCGTCGGCCAGCAGGTCACCGGTCGAGCAGGTCGTGAACGAGGCTGAGGGCCCGCCGTGGAGGGTGCTGCCCTCGGTGACCACGAACGCGTCGCCGCGGGAGAGGAACTCACCGCTGTCGGGCGTTCCGACCCGCAGTCGACCGGCGAGGACCTCGACCCAGACCAGTCCCTCGGCCGAGCATCCCGCCTCCCCTTCCGCCAGTTCGCCCCGGCTTCCGGCGGTCAGCAGCACGTGTTCCCCGCCGGCCGGCTGCTCGGTGACGAAGCCGAGAAGGCCGTCGAGCCCCGCGTCGATCCCCCGGGCGAGGGCGGCGAGCCGACCGGTCGGCCCGCCGGCCGCCCCGGAGCCGACGTCGGCGCGCAGGAGTCCTGCGAGGTCCGAGGCGTCCACGCGCAGGACACGGGAGCCGAGGACGGCTCGCAGGACCGGGACGCCGGCGGGGGCCGACGGTGGTGCGGCGATGACGGTGCCCGGGGTGAAGCGGCTGACGTAGTGCCACGGGCCGCCCTCGGCCGCCTCCATGACGAACATGTCGACGGCTCCGTCGGTCACCACCCAGAGCGCGTCCCCGTCCGTCAACCGGACGTGTCCCTCGTCGAAGGCGACCTCGGTGCCGGTCCCGGCGGGCGGTCGCCAGGTCGCCACGGCCACGGCGGTCACGTCGGCCACGTCGGCCTCGGCGGTCACGTCGGCCACGTCGGCCACGGCGGTCACGGGCGGCCGCTCGGACCCGGAGGATGTCGTCCTCATGCGTCAGTGCTCCCTGATGAGCTGGGCGTAGGCGCCGCCGGCCGCGGACAGGGCGTCGTGCGTCCCCCGCTCGACCACGTCGCCCCGGCTCAGCACGACGATTTCGTCGCTGTCGCGGATGGTGCTCAGACGGTGGGCCACGACGACCGTGGCGCAGCCGCGGCGGCGGATGCTGTTCATGATCAGGAGTTCCGTCTCGGCGTCCAGGGCGCTGGTCGCCTCGTCCAGGACGAGTAGGCGCGGGTTGCGGACGAGCGCCCTGGCGATCTCCAGCCGCTGGCGCTGGCCGCCCGAGAAGTTGCGGCCGTCCTCCTCCACCTGGGCGTAGATGCCGCCCGGACGCGAGGACACCACGTCGTACACCGCGGCGTCCCGGAGCGCGGCGATGACCTGGTCGTCGGGGATGGAGGTGTCCCACAGCGTGATGTTGTCCCGCACCGTCCCCTCGAACAGGAAGACGTCCTGGTCGACGAAGCCCACCGAGGCGCTGAGCACCTCCGGCGCGATGCCGTCGCGCGGGAGGCCGTCGATGTCCACCGAGCCCTCCCACGGCCGGTAGAGGCCCGAGATCAGGCGCACCGCGGTGGACTTGCCGCTCCCCGAGCCCCCGACCAGCGCGACCTGCCGGCCGGGGCCCACCGCGAACGAGAACTCGCTGACCAGCGGGGCGTCCAGCGGGTTGTAGCCGAAGGTGACCCGGTCGAACGTCAGGTTGCCGGCGAGTCGCCCGGCCGGGGCGTCGGACGCGGCCGGGCGTGGTTCCGGCCGGTAGTTCTCCACGTCGCGCAGCCGGGTCACCTGGACGGCGAAGTCCTGGACCCGCTGCGCCACCGCGATCAGCTGCGCGATGGGGCTGACGAAGGCCGACACCAGGGCCTGGAAGGCGACGAGCAGACCGACCGTCAGGTCTCCCTTCACCGCCTCCAGGCCGCCGATCAACAGCAGCAGCGAGGTGGTGACGGACGCCAGCGCGGGAGCGACCACCGCCATGACGGCACTCGGCACGCCGATCCGCTGCTGCCCGGTGACGACGACGGACTGCTCCTTGGCCCAGCGCCGGAAGAAGGTGTTCTCGCCGCCCGTGGCCTTCATCGTCTCGATGAGCTGCAGGCCGCTGTAGGAGGTGTTCAGCAGCTGCGCCTCGTCCGTGGCCAGTCGGCTGACCCCGCCGGCCCGGATCCGGGCCACCGTGCGCAGGGCGACGATGTTGAGCAGGGACAGCGACACGCTCAGGACCGTCAGCCAGGGGTCGTAGGCCCACAGCAGGCACGCGTACACCACGACGACCAGCGCGTTGACCAAGGTGCTCGACAGGTCGTTGGACAGGGTCACGGCGACCTGGTCGTTGGACTGCACGCGACTGCTGATGTCCGCCGGACTTCGCTGGACGAAGAAGTTGATCGGCAGTCTGAACACGTGGCGCAGGAAGCGGCTGCTGTTGATCGTCGCGTTGGAGATGCGCAGGCGCAGCAGGAACGCCTGGCGCAGGAAGGTGAGCACCCCCGTCGCCATCACGGTCGCGGCCATCAGGCCGAAGAACGCCGTCAGGAACGAACGGTCGCCGCCCAGCAGGATGGAGTTGACGAACGCCCGGGTCAGAGCGGGGTACGCCACGCCGACGACCGCGAGCAGCACGCTGGCGTAGGCGCTCAGGGCGAGCAGGCCCCAACTCCCGCGCAGCCGGGTCGGCATGCTCGCGAGGACGCCGGGGCGCCGGCCGCCGGGGCGGAACCCCTCGCCCGGCGACATGGTGAGCACCACGCCGGTGAAGCTCTCGTTGAAGTCCGCGAGGTTGACGACCCGCGGCCCGCTGCCGGGGTCGTTGAGGTGGACGACGTCCTTGCCCAGGCGTCGGCCGAACCCGTTGAGGACCACGAAGTGGTTGAACTCCCAGAACAGGATCGCCGGGGGCGCCAGCTTGGACAGCGCCTCGGTGTCCATCCGGCGTCCGGTCGCCGTCAGGCCGTAGCGCCGGGCCGCCTTGAGGACGTTCGAGGCCTTCGAGCCGTCCCGCGAGACTCCGCAGGCGACCCGCAGCTCCTCCAGCGGCACGTAGCGCTTGTAGTGGGCGAGGATCATGGCGAGGCTGGCGGCCCCGCACTCCAGTGCTTCCATCTGGAAGATCACCGGTGGCTTGACGCGTCGGGCCGGGCGGCGCCTCGGCCAGGACCGCGCCCTCGGAGTACCGTCGGTGGTGGTGAGTACGGACATCTACGACAACACCCAGCTAATCGGTCTGACCGATGGCAAGTGCACGGAAGCGCTCACCAGCGTGCGGGAATCAATCAGGTACGGCGGGCCGGTGCGGGTGGACCACTGGAACCCACTCGTCGTGCCCGGTGCGGTCAGGAGTTTCACGACCACCTGCATCGGTTGGCCCTGGCCGGAGAACTGGCCGGCCAGTTGGGCGTCGCCGAGGAAGCTCGCGATCTGCTTCTGGGTCTGGGAGAACTGGCTGACCGACTGGACGACGCCGCGCATCACCCCGTACTCCTGGGCCGGAGCGGACCGCAGATCGAGGTCCACGGTGCTGCCCTGGGTGATGAGCCCGGCGCTGCTCGTCGGCGCGTACAGCACCGCGATCAACGGATCGGTCGGACCGCCGACGCGCTCGACCACGGCGAGGTTCGTGCCCGCCGTGACCACCTGGCCGACCTGCGCCAGGACGGCCGTGGTGCGTCCGCCGCTGAAGGCGCGTACGGTCTGCTGGGTCGAGTCGACCTGGACGGTGAACAGCGGGGCCTGCGCCGGGAAGGTCGTGCCCTGCTGGGCGAAGACCCCGGTGATCTGCCCGGAGACGGGGCTGTCCAGGGTGTAGCTGCCCTGACCGTAGGTGAGGATGCCGGGAACGGTGACCTGGCGCGGTATCGCCCCGGTGAACGCCCACAGCGAGCCGAAGGCGACGAGCACCGTGACCATGAGCAGCGCGACCAGGCTGCGTGGCTTGGCCAGCGTGGCCGCTGTCCCGAGGTCGGTGGTGGACTGGAGCTTGGCGAGTGCCTGCTCACGGAACTGCACGGTTGGGCTTCCTTCCTGCGGGAGAGGCGCTGCTCGCCTGTCAGACGGCCTGGAGGGTGCCGGCCGCCGAGAACGCCTCGCCCAGCGCCTTCTCCGTACGGCGCAGCGCCCGGACCACGTCCCCCACGGTGGAGTTCAGGTCGCAGCGCACCGGGAGGCCCGGACGGATGAGCCCCAACTGGGCTCCCACGTCGTCGCGGCGCACGTAGCCGGGCTCGGTGCCCACGGCGATCGGCTTGTAGGTCGCGGCGGCGACACCGAGTTCGTAGAGCGCGATCGGTTGCTCGGGCGCCTTGTGGTTGCCCCGGGGGAACCAGAAGAGGACCACGTCGGAGGCCCGGAGGGCGTCGTGCTCCCAGCGCACCAGCTCGTGGCTGAACGCGCGGGCGGAGACGACCCGGCTGGGGCTGAACACCGTGACGGGGCGATCGGCCCCCGCCCGGTGCCACTGGTCGGCGAGCGCCTCGATCGCCCACTGCCGCCAGTCGGGGCAGTTGCGCATGCCGCCGGCCAGGAACACCGTCAGCGCGTCGCGTGCGGAGGGGACTTCCTCCAGCGATCCCACGACCCGGAGAGTCGATCCGTTCACGGCACAATCTCCTCTACGGGACGGAAGGGCCCTGTGCCACCGGCCCGGCGTACGCCGGGCTCCGGACGCCGGACCTCAGGTAGCCGGTGCCCTCCACGGCGCCGGGGGCGACGTCGAGCCGCTGGACGACGGGGTTGCGCTTGCCCCGGCCGCTGAGGACGAACGTGCCCGTCGCGGCCAGCCGGAGGCGGAAGCCCTGGCCCTCGCGGAAGTACGAGGCGAGGTCACGGTTGATGTGCTCGACGCACCTGCGGGCGTCCTCGGTCGCGTCCGGCACGATGAGCTGCAGGATGCCGGGGCGCTCCTGGAGGACCTGGAAGTCCGCCAGTCCCGCGTTGGACAGTGCGGCCAGCAGTGCGTAGGGCGAGTAGACGAGGCCGTCGGCACCCACCAGCGTCGCCTTCGACCGGCCGACCAGCGAGCCGACCGCGGTTCCGGGAAGTCCGCACCCGCAGGCCGTGGCCGGTGAGCACAGATCGCCCGTGACGTAGCGGATCACCGGCATCGCCCGGGTGAGGAGCCCCGTCAGGACGATGCTCCTCAGCGTCTCGTCGCCGTCGTAGGGCAGGAGTTCCGGGGTGACGAAGTCGTCCTGGAAGTGCAGGTTCCCCTGCCGGCACTCCCAGGCGGCGGACCCGGTCTCGGAGGTCGCGTAGACCATCGTGACCGGGCACCGGAAGGCGTCCTCGACCATCCGGCGGCCCTCCTCGACCAGGTGCTCGTACGAGGCCACCACGGCCTTGGGCCGCAGGCGGATTCCCCGGTCCAGGCAGTACCGCGCCAGGCCGACGAGCCGGCTCGACGTACCGATGATCCGGTCGACGGGGAAGGCCCCGACGACCGACGCGTAGGTCTCCACGATGGAGGGGGAGGACGGATCGAAGCCGCGCAGGTTGCACCGCACGTACGGGCGGGGCAGGAAGCCGGCCTCGACGAGCGGGGTTCCCTCGTAGTGGAGCCCCAGGTTCAGTTCGGTTCCGGTGTCGGGCAGGTCGAGGTGGCGGCAGAGCCGCTCCGCGATCACCAGGCTGGACAGGCCGCCGGTCTCCGCGGTCGTCAACAGCCGCACCGGCTCGCCCGTGCTGCCGCTGGTCTCGTGGATGAAGTAGTGGCCCGGTTCCATCCGACCGGTCTCGTCCCTGCTGATCAGGTCGATGAACCGGTCGCGCAGATCCGCCTTCCGGGTCAGCGGGAAATCCGTGAGCACCGGTTTCGCGTGGTCCTGCAACGAGCGGTAACGGGGCACCCGGTCCCGGGCGTGCGCCAGGATTCCGGAGAGGCGGTCGGCAGCCGTCGCACTGTCGAACTCGACGAGCTTCTCGATTTCCGCCCGCTTCTCCGCGTAACGGGCCGACCGGAGGAAGCGGTTCAGCTTCTCGCCGATTTCCGCCACCGCGATTTTCGGGTCGGAAGAATGATTCTGCATCACGGGCACCCCTTTTCTGGCCGGTCACCGAGGACATCGCCTGCCTGCCGCAGGCCGCGTTCCGGGCCGGAGCGGGCCCGGAACGCGGTGCGGGATGACACTCCGCCACATACCGTGACGGGCACGGGCTCGTTCCGGTGCGCTGCCGGTCAGCCGGCGCTGGAAGCAGGAGTGTCAGATCAGGTAGCGGTGCGACTCGCCGCCGGCGATCCCCTCCAGGTCCTCGTCCCGGAACTCGTCGTTCTCGTTCACGTCGGCCGACACGTTCTGCTTCTCGTTCTCACCCATGGAAATTCCTCCTGATCGTCGTTGGACACCGAGAAGGGAATCGGCCGTATCGCTCGGTTCCGCCCGGTGGTAACGCAGACGGTATTTCCGGGCGCCGGCGGCCGGCAAGCCTTCCCGGGAATTGCCACCAAGGCGCGCAGGGCAGCGTTCCACGGTGACAGCGATCCGTGTCATCGACCCCGGTTCGCCGGCTGCCGGTGGTGTTCCGGCAGACCGAGATGGCCCCGGAGCGTGCCGGACCCGTACTCCGCGGGGAGGACTCCACGGGACTGGAGCTCGGGCACCACGTGCTCCACGAAGTCGTCCAGCCCGCCGGGTGCCCGGTCGGGGACGATGATGTAGCCGTCGCAGCCGCCGCCCTCGACGCCGTCGATCATCTCGGTCGCGATGTCGGACGGGGTGCCCGCCAACGCCTTCGTGTGCGTCACCAACGCGACGAGTTGCCGGATCGACAGCCTCCTGGACTCCGCGACCTGCCGGAGGAACGCCACGCGGTCGGCTCGCCGTTGCGCGTCCATGCCGGTCGGTCGTCCGGTGACGAACGCCGCGCCGTCCGGGTCCGGGGCGATGTCGGGCAACGGGCCGTCGGGGTCGTAGGCGGAGAGGTCACGCCCCCAGAGCCCCTCCAGGTAGTAGATCGCCATCTCCGGCGTCACGATGTCCAGGCGTCTCGTGCGCGCCAGTTCCTCGGCGTCCGCCCGTGACTGCCCGACCGCGTAGGTGATCGCGGGCATGATCTTCAGCTGCTCCGGGCCGCGGCCGTGTCGCGCCAGCCTGCCCTTGACGTCGGCGTAGAACTCACGGCCGGCGCGGCCCCTCTTCCTGCTGTAGACGACTTCGGCGTGGGCGGCGGCGAACTCCCTTCCCTGTTCCGAGTCCCCCGCCTGCACCAGGACCGGCTCGACGCCGTCGTACGCGGTGGCCGCGAGTCCGCCGGCGTGGAAGTGAGGCCCCTCGTGGGCCAGCGGGACGCCGCCGCCGGCCTCGTCGGCGGCCCAGATCGAGCGGCACAGCCGGATGAACTCGGCGGCGCGCTCGTAGCGTTGGGCGTGCGGGAGGAAGCCGCCGCGGCGGAAGTTCTGCCCGACCCAGGCGTCCGGCGTCGTCACGGTGTTCCAGCCCAACCTCCCACCCGAGAGGTGGTTGACGGTGGCGAGCTGACGAGCCATGTCATAGGGCTCGTTGAACGTGGTGTTGACGGTGGCGACCAGTCCCAGTCTCTCCGTGACGGCCGAGACGGAGGAGAGGATCGTCAGCAGATCGTGCCGGCCTGCGACCCCGATCTCGGTCACCTCGCCGTTCCGCTCGGGCAGGCGGAGATCGTCGGCGAGCAGCAGGTAGTCGAACCGGCCGCGCTCGGCGGTCCGGGCCAGCCCGGCGATCGCGTCGAAGTCGATCTGGCTGCCCGGCCGGCAGCCCTTCCACACCGTCGTGGTGGGATTGACCGGGAAGAGAACGCCCAGGTGGAGTCGGCGCCGTCCAAGGTTCACTGCGGGATTCCTAGCGTGTTGGCGCGTCCGGCGAATCCGGCCGCACCGTGGTCGAGGGCGGAACGCGCGGCCTGCGGGCTACGGGACCATGCTGTTGGGCGCCTTGTGCGGCAGCCCCAGGCGCTCACGGAAACTGCGGCAGTCCTCGCCCCAGGGGAGGACGAGGCGGCGTGCGCGCAGTTCGGGGACGGCCTCGTCCACGAAGCGGGCCAGCTCCGTGGTCACCTCGGCGAACACGAGACGGAACCCGTCCACCAGGCCCGTCCGCGCGTGCGCCTGGAGGAAGCCCGCGAAGTCGCGGACGCCCCCGGTCTCGACCGCGCCGCCCACCCGCCACTCCCACTGACCGGCCGGCAGCCCGCGGCAGTTCACGAAGAGGTCCGCGATCGTCCTGGTTCCTCCCCTGAGCCCCGGACGGGCGCCGACGACCTGCTCAAGGCCGCCGAAGACCATGTCCGCACGGGCGGCGAGCGGCAGATCGTCGTCCGAGGTGATCCGCACCGCCATCACCGGGTGCCCCTGAGGCGGCCGCGGGACGATCCCGGGACCCTTCACCCGGAAGTACGTGCCGTGATGGTCCACGGCGTGGATCCTGGACCGGTCGAGGAACCGCCCGGTGGCGGCGTCGCGGATCTCCGCACCGTCCTCCCAGCTGTCCCAGAGCAGCGAGACCACCTCGACGAACTCGGCCGCCTCCTCGTACAAGGCGGGGAGGTCGCGGGGAGAGCGGTCCCCGAAGAGCCCTGCTTCCTCGGCGCTCGTCGACACCCGCACGCACCAGCCCGCGCGGCCGGCGCTGACATGATCCAGCGTTGCCAGGGCCTTCGACACGTGGAAGGGCTCGACATGGGTCACGGTCGCCGTCGCGACGAGCCCGATCGACGTGGTCTGCGGTGCGACGTGGGCCAGCGCGGCCACCGGGTTCAGCCTGCTCTGGGCGAGCCGCTGCCGGGCGGGCGAGGAGTCCGCCCCGGACGTGAGGGCTTCGTCCAACGTCACGAAGACCAACGATCCCTGCTCGGCCAGTTTCGCGGCGCGTGCGCAGTCGGACGCGGCGGGCCGTGAGGATTCCGGTGCGCCGATCTCCACACCCAGGAACACGGGGCGACTCCAATTTCACGTATTTCCGCCGACAGGCGGGGCGGTGCTCGTACGACCCAGTACAGGACGCGGCGTGGAAAATCCGGACCGTCCGTCTTTTTGCGCCACCCTAGTGCGACCGCCCGAGCGGCCACAAGAAATCGGGCCGGCCGCACGGATTCATGAAGGAATTCCCCCGGGGATTGCATCGATCGATGCCAACGCCGTCTCCCCGGCCAGTACGGTCGCCACCTGGTCCGGGTGTCCGGACCACCAGGAGAGCATCAGGCCGTCCGTGACGAACAGGTGGTCCCGGGTGCGGTCCTGGCGTCCGTAGTGCCGCTCCAGGTGGCGCAGGTCGCACGCACGCTCCCACCAGAGGAGCTCCGCCGCCTCGGCCAACTGCCGCTCGGACAGCGGTGACACGGCGCGGTATCCGGCGACGAAGGCCGCCGCCTGCGCGGTGGCGAGCCCCCTGCGATCGCGGGAGGGGAAGAACAGCATCAGCGACCGCACCACCTCCTGGGCGTAGGCCCGGACGGCGAGTGCGTCGAAGTCCAGCACAGCGGCGATCCGGCCGCCGTGCCACAGCACGTTGGCCATGTGGAAGTCCCCGTGCGTCCAGCCCGATGCGCCCTCCGGCGCGGTGGACGGCCGAGGCGGGCGGGCCGCCTCCAGCAGGGCCCGGCGGCAGGGCAGGTGCGCGCGGACGAACCGGTCGAAGGCATCGCGGTCGGGCTTGCGGGCGATCCGGACGAGGAACGCGTCGATGGCGCGCAAGGCCGTGTCCCGGTCCGGCGGCGCAGGAGGCTCAGGGACACCCGGAGGCAGCAGTCGCGCCAACTCGTGGTGGAGGAGGGCCAGTTGCCGGCCGAGGGCGCGGGCCTGCCCGAGGTGCATCAGCCAGCCGGGCAGATGCCGCCCCTCCACCCAGGGGTAGAGCGCGAACAGGTCGCCCGCCACCTCGACCAGGGTGCGTCCTTCCGGCGTCACCAAGGGAGCGGCCACCGCCAGGCCGCGCTCCTGCAGGGCCCGGACCGTCCGGTGCTGGCCTCGCAGCCGTTCCGGTTCCGCGCCCAGGAACTGCTTGACGAACAGGCGCCGGTTCCAGCCGGTCTCGACCTGCCAGCACCGGTTCGTCAGTCCCACCGTGACGGGACGCACCGCGCGGACGCCGCTCAGGCCGAGCCGGCGCAGCGCCGCGTCCGGCAGCGGCACGTCCGGCAGGGGCAGGTCCGGAAGCGGCACGGGCATCGCCTGCTCCAGTACTCGTCGGGTCGGTGCCGGAAATGATTCCGGGGCGGTCATTCTCCGGGGCCCGCCGGGCGGAGGTCCAGAAAGGCGGTGGGATCGGAAAACGCCCGCGGCACGATTCGGTGGAACGGTCCGCATTCACCCGTGCCCGTACCCGAGCAAGTGTCGGAGAATTCTTGCGCCGCCCGTTCTGCGGGCCTTAGATTCGGCGCCCGTGAGCTCGCTCCCGCTACGGAAGGCCACTCCCCGCATGGAAACTCTCCGGTCCCTGGTGGGCGACCCCGCACCGTTCCTGGCGACGGCATGGGGTCGCCAGGCCTGCCTGCTGCGCCCGCCCGCCCCGCTCGCCCCGCCGGTCACGCTGGCGGACGTCGACGCCGTGCTGGCCTCGGGCCTGCTGCGCATCCCCTACCTCGAACTCGTCGCCCAGGGCAAGGCACTGGAGCAGGGCGACTACACCAGCGCCCACCACCTCATCGACCGCAGCTTCCGCGGCTACGCCGACACCGCGAAGGTGATGGGCCATCTCGACTCCGGCGCCACCCTGCTGATGCGCAACATCGAGCACTGGCACTCCGGGGCGGCCGCACTCGTCGGCCGCCTCGGGGCCGAGCTGAGCCGGGGCGTCGAGGCCTTCCTCTTCGTGACCCCGCCCGGCAGGAAGGGGTTCGACTCCCACCGGGACGACGCGGACGTCTTCGTGCTCCAGCTGCACGGCAGCAAGCGGTGGCAGGTCCACGCGGTCCCCGAGGACGGGCGCTGGCAGAGCGGGCCCGAGCCGGAGCCGGGGCCCGTACAGCTGGAGACCACGGTGCACGCGGGCGAGGTGCTCTACGTCCCGCGCGGCGCACCGCACTCGGCCGTGGGTCACACCGACGGCCTGTCCTTCCACCTGTCACTGACCGTCCGCCAACCCGGCACCGCCGACCTGCGCACGGCCCTCACCCGCCGGTTCGACGAAGGGCTCGAACTGCCTCCCCTCCCCGTGGACCCGGTGGAGCTGCGCCGGACCGCGGCGGCGCTGCTCGACCACTACCGGGAGCGGCTGGCCGGGCTCACCCCGGAAGCGCTGTGCGCCGCCGCGGCGACGGTCTCGGCCTCGAAGGCCGGTGCCGCCTCGACCGGGCCGCACCGCACCCTGGCGAACCTGGCGGCGGCGCTGGACGGCTGAGGCCGTGGTGGTGAGCCCCGGGGGGCGGGTCCGCAACGGCCCGGCCCCCGGGGCTCACCGTCCCGAACTCCGGTGGCCCGGCGTGTCAGTAGGGCATCTCCGGGAAGCCCTGAACGCCTACGCCGGCCACCAGCGAGTCCAGCTCCTCCTCCGAGAGGTCGCGCGCCTCGAACCGGTCGGGGCGGGGCACGAACAGCGTGAGCCGGCCGCTCACGGCCGCCTCCTCCCACGACCGGATCTGCGCGTCCAGCACCTCCGGCGCCGAGGGCCGGTCACGGTCGACGACCACGGTGGTTCCCGCCGGCACCCGAATGCCGTGCTCGGCGAGCAGGACGCGCGGGTCCTGGGCCAGGAGCCGTTCCTGGCCCGGATCGGACCACACGGCGGCCACCGCCGCGCTGTAGCCGGAGGCGAAGGCGGTGCGTTCGGTGGGGTGCATGGCTCGGTCCTCTGCTCTCTGGTGCAAGGGGGGATGCGTGCTCGGCCCGGTCGGGACTACTCGTCTGCGGAAGTGCGTTCCGGCGCCCGGCCTTCGGGCGGGCAGGAGCCGAGGGCGAACTCGGCGATGGCCGGCTCGGCCAGGGTGTCCATGCCGGCCAGGGCGGAGAAGGAGGCGGCATCCCCCGCGCCGAGGGCGCAGGGGGCCAGGCCCATGTCAGTGGCGACCAGGTACATCCAGGCGGTCAGGATCCCGGCGTCCTTGAGCGCCAGCGTGTACGGGATCCCCTCGTACTTCCGCATCAGCGGTCCGACCCGGGCGGTGATCACGAACAGGACCTGCGGCGGGCCCGGCATGGTGGCCGTCCCGCGGGCGAACGACAGCATCCGCTCGGTCTCCGTCCCGGGCGGGGCGACCAGCACGAGACGGTGGTGCACCGAGTCGTAGTGGTAGAGGCCGCCGGGGAGGCCCTCGCACTGCGAGATCAGGGGGTAGACCTCCAGTTCGCCGAGGCCGCCCGCGCTCGGGTAGGGCCGGACACCGGTCACCACGCCCTCGCGGTCACGGAGTTCGAGGCGCTGCACCCGGTGGAGGAACTCGCCGAGCTGGGCCAGGGTCACCGGCCGGCTGTCGTCGTGCCGACGCACACTGCGGCGCCTCGCCATCACCGTCGACAACGATCCGGACGCCTGGGCGGCGCACGGGGGTGTGGGCAGGGCGACCGAGGGGCGGCCGTCGACGGTGTCCGTCCGCCCGGGGTCCGCCTCCAGGAGGCCGCGGAAGCGGTCGGTCGCGCCGATCGGGGCCGCGTGGCGCTCCGGGCGGGAGCGGTCGTGCAGCCAGAGTTCCTCCGCCGACCAGAGGGCCATCGGCTCCGCACGGGTCTCGGTCTCGGCTTCCTCGGAGGGCAACAGGAGGCGGGCGGAGAGCAACTCGTCCAGCAGGAACCCCGCGGCCGACTCGTCGACCTCCAGCTCCTCGGCCACTTCGCCGAGCCCGATCTCCTGCGCACAGGCGCGGGCCAGGACGGCGGCCAGCCGGAACCGGGGGCAGCTGATCCCGACGGTGCTGAGCGGCGAGTACGCCACCATCCGGCCGTGCTCGGCACGCAGCACCGCGAACCTGGACATCCGGTAGACCGCTCCGGGCCGGTGGCGGCGCTGCGGCGGAACACTCTGGGCGCCGATGCGGCGGGGCACGACGTCCAGCACGGCACGGGCCCCGATGGACACCCGGCGTTCCAGCCAGGAGTGCAGCAGCAGTCGGCGCACCAGCAACTGGGTCGGCAGGAGTCGCGATTCGCCTTCCAATCCCGCGACGAGCTGGGCGATCTGAAGGTCGCTCAGCCAGGTCTCCGCCATCCGTAGCAGCACGGCACGGCGTCCCGCCTCCAGTCCGGGCAGTCGCAGCCGGTAGCGGGACTGTTCGAGGGCAAGCGAGCCGCCCGGTTCCTCGGTCAGCCGGGCATCGACGCGGAGTCGGTAGCTCGCGGTCTTCACCGCGCCCGGCAGGGGGATTGTGCGATTCACTGGCCTTCATGCTTCCGGTACTGGGACGGCCGTGCGGCACGTCGGCAGGGCTGTGCAGATCCGGGACCAGCCGCCGCCGCACGGTAACTCCGCCGGAGCTGAAGAACAGTGACCGATTGTCGGCGACGCGGCCGCCCATAGAGAGGAACAGGATCGAGCCCGGAAACGGCTCACGATTGCACGGAACCGTGCCACCGGCCGGGAGTTGCCGGCACGACCCGGGCCGCGTCTACCCGTTCTCGACCACCAGGTGCTCCTCGACCCAGCTGTCGCCGCCGCCGGCCTCCGTGAGTAACTCGGTGACGAGCTCACGGCCCCGGTCCTCCGCGGCGGCCCTGAAGGTGCTGACCAACAACTCGACCAACCCCTCGGTGAGTCGCGCGGTCCGCGGTCCACCGAACCGGGCGGCAGCCGGTCCCGTTGCGGGCGCAGGCGCTCCGGCGACGGCCGCCGCGCCCGATGGAGCGACCGGCTCCTCGGCGGCGCCGGCGAGGAGTTCCGTGCTCGACGAAGCGACCAACTCATCGGCGGCGCCCGCGATCCGGTCCAGCGACCGGGCCAGGCACCGCAGGGCGGTCTCCGGCGGGACGCCCGTCCGGACGAGGTCCATCGTCGCCCGGTGCACCGCCGGCCGCGCAACCGTCATGGTGCCGTCGGCCTCCCAGCCGAGCATGCCGTGCCGGTTCAGGGAGTAGAACACCGCGGGTTGGTCGCGCACTGCCCGGCTGACCGCGGTGGCGAGCCGGGCCTCCTCGTCGTCCCGGTCCCCGACGCCGAGGAAGGCCGCGATGGACACGAGATTGAAGCCCTGGCGCTGGAGGTGCACGATGTGCCGCAGGCGACGGACGTGGGTCTCGTTGTAGTAACCGATCCGCCCCCGGCGGGCCGGCGGCGGGAGCAGCTTGCGGGACTGGTGGGCACGGATGTTGCGCGGTGACATCCCCACCAGTCTGGAGACCTCCTCGACTGTGTAGGACGCGTCCGAACGATCGGAATGGGGCAGGTCCTGCGGCGGAGTGGGCTCCAAATTACTGCTCCTCGGTAGTGCCGGGGGCGCGGTGGGGCTGCGTCGGAAGCCGCGAAGATCACGCCCCGGTAGTCTGTTTCACGGACCGCACCGCCCCCGGGTTCACCCGCCCCGCACCCGGCGCACCAGCGGCGGGGTCGCCCACTTCCTCCCGATCACCGAACCACCGCGCCCGGGCCCCGCATGGGAGCACCCCCGGCCTCCAGCGCGGGGCGTGACGACCCCTCAGCGCTCGTCGACCTCGTCCTGAACCCCGATGGCGACCTCGCGCCCGTCGCCGTCGCCGGTGGTCGACGCGTTCGCGCTCATGAAGACGGCCGGTTCTCCTCGCCCTGCTCGGTGGCGCTCTGCACGGTCTGGGCGTCGGTCTCGGTCTTGGCGTCGGTTTCGGTCTTGGCGTCGGTCTTGGCGTCGATCTCGGCGATCAGGCCCTCGATGAGGCCCCTGATCTCGTCGCGGATCGGGCGGACGGCCTCGACGCCCTGGCCGGCCGGGTCGTCCAGCTTCCAGTCCAGGTACTTCTTGCCGGAGAAGTACGGGCAGGCGTCGCCGCAGCCCATGGTGATCACGTAGTCGGACGCCTGGACGGCCTCGGTGGTCAGCACCTTCGGCCTCCGGTCCGAGATGTCGATGCCCAGCTCGGCCATCGCGGCCACGGCCGAGGGGTTGATCCGCTCGCCCGGGACGGAACCGGCGGAACGGACCTCGACGCGGTCACCGGCGAGGTGGCGCAGGAAGCCGGCGGCCATCTGCGAGCGGCCGGCGTTGTGGATGCAGACGAACAGCACGGAGGCGATCGGCGCAGTGGTCATGGTGAGGTGTCCTTCGGTTGTCCGGGACCCGCTGTGGGACGGGTGGGGCTGCTTCGGCCGGGCGGCGGGTTCGCCGAGGAGGGCCTCGGCACGGGAGCCGGTCCGGTCGGGGACGGCGCGTACCCCCAGCCTCCGGCCGGGGGAGGACCGTGCGGTGAAGACGCGCGGGTGTCCCCGGTGGCGGCCGGGAGAACGGGGCTCGCTTCGGGGCTCTGGCACGGGTAACGTATCAGCCCATGGTGACATCAGTCGACAGTGACGTATTGAGGGCTCTGGCCGACCCGCTCCGGATGCAGATCATCGCGCTCCTCGCCGAGGAGGCGCTGTGCACGACACATCTGGTCGAGGAGACCGGCGCCAAGCAGACCAACCTGTCGAACCACCTGAAGATCCTGCGCGAGGCGGGGCTGGTCGACACCGAGCCCTGCGGGCGCTTCACGTACTACTCGCTCCGCGTCGACGCCCTGGAGGCCGTCGCCGGGGAGTTCGCCGGGCTGGCCGCCACCGCCCGCGAAGCCGCCGCGAACAACCGCAAGCGGTCCTGCTGACCACCCGGCCCGATCCCGGCGGCCCCGCTCCGCCCTGCACGAGGAGTACCTGTTGAGCGCCATGAACGAGGCGAGACCTGAGATCACCGAGGCCGAGCCGCTGGCGGCGGAGCCTCCCGCCGTTCCGCTGCCGAACCGGGTGGCGGCCGAGCTGGTCGGTACCGCCGCCCTGGTCGCGGTCGTGGTCGGCTCCGGCATCCAGGCCACCGAGCTCACGAACGACGTCGGCCTGCAGCTTCTGGCCAACTCCCTCGCCACCGTGTTCGGCCTGGGCATCCTGATCCTGCTGCTCGGCCCGGTCTCGGGCGCGCACTTCAACCCCGTCGTCACGCTCGCCGAGTGGTGGACGGGCCGCAAGGACGCGAAGGGCCTGGGAGTCCGTGAGGTCGCCGCGTACGTCCCGGCGCAGATCGTGGGTGCGATCGGCGGCGCGGTGCTGGCGAATGCGATGTTCGGTGAGGCGCTGGTGAAGTGGTCGACGCACGACCGCTCGGCCGGGCACCTGCTGCTCGGCGAGGTCGTCGCGACCGCCGGCCTGGTGCTGCTGATCTTCGGCCTGGCGAAGACCGACCACCTGCGCTTCGCCCCCGTGGCGGTCGCCGCCTACATCGGCTCCGCGTACTGGTTCACGTCCTCGACCTCGTTCGCCAACCCCGCTGTCTCCATCGGCCGCGCGTTCACCGACACCTTCGCCGGCATCGCCCCGGGTTCGCTGCCCGGGTTCATCGGGATGCAGCTGATCGGCGGGGTCGTCGGCCTGGCCCTCGTCGTGCTGATCTTCACCCACCGCGGCAGGGTCACCGCCAGGTGAGCGGCGTCCGGCGCGTCCAGGTCCTCGTCGTCGGGGCCGGTCGGGCGGGCCCCGCCGCCGGGTACCACCTGCGGCGCGCCGGACTCGACTTCGCGATCCTCGACGCATCGAACGCGCCGGGCGGGGCCCGGCAGCACTACGGGGAGAGCCTTCGGCGGGGCTCCTGCTCGCGGCCCGACGCCGACGTTCGCTCAGTCGACCACCGGGCTGCGACGCTCGATCAGTAGCACGTCGCGCCAGACACCGCGGTGGCGGCCGATGCGCTCGCGGGTGCCGATGACCCGGAAGCCCGCCTTGGCGTGGACGGCGAGGCTGGCTGCGTTCTCCGGGAAGACACCGGACTGGATCGTCCAGATCCCGGCCGTCTCGGTCGAGACGATCAGCGCTCCGAGCAACCGACCCGCCACGCCCCGGCCCCGGGCGTCGGGGTGGACGTAGACCGAGTGCTCGACGACCCCGGCGTACGCGCAGCGGTCCGACACCCAGCCGACGGCCACCCACCCGAGCACACGGCCGTCGAGGCCGAGGGCAACGTACCGGTGGTCGGGCAGCTTGGCGGTGTCGAACGCCGCCCAGGTCGGCGGGGAGGTCTCGAAGGTGGCGTTGCCCTCGTCGATTCCCGCCCGGTGGATCGCGAGGACCTGCGCGGCGTGCTCGGGCGCCATCGGGGCGATCACGATGTCATCGGCCACGGTACTTCTCCTCGCTGCTCTCGTCCTCGCCGCTCTCGTCCTCGCCGCTCTCGCCCAGGATCGCCTGCACGGCGGCCGGGAAGACCGTCAGGCAGGCCCGGTTGACCTCGTACCGGGTGGATGTGCCCCGCCGCTCGGGCAGGACGAAGCGCACCTCGGCGAGGATCTTCAGGTGGTGCGAGACCGTCGACTGGCCGACGCTCGCCCGCTCGACGATCTCGCCGACGCTCATCGGCCGGGCTTCGACGGCCAGCAGGTTCAGCAGTCGGACGCGGGTCGGGTCGGACAGGGCCTTGAACCACGCCGCGTACCGTTCGGCGGCTTCCGCATCGACAACAGGGCCGGTGGAAGGCGTCTCATTCATCGACTATCGACGATAGTCGATGAAGTGCTCGTCCCCAAGGCCCGCGCGGGCCGGCGCCTGCCTCAGCGAGCCGCCGACAGCAGGCCGGCCATGGCGGCCAGGACCTCGGGGGCGACCCGGTAGTACACCCAGGTACCGCGCCGCTCGCTGGTCAGCAGCCCGGCCTCGCGCAACTTCTTGAGGTGGTGGGAGACGGTGGGCTGGGAGACGCCGACGTCCTGGATGTCGCACACGCACGCCTCGCCGCCCTCGTGCGAGGCGACCCGGGAGAACAGCCGCAGTCGCACCGGGTCGGCGAGGGCCTTGAACATCGCCGCCATCTTCACCGAGTCCGCCTCGGAGAGCGCCGCGGAGGTGACCGGCGGGCAGCACGGCACGACCTCCGGCTCGATGACCGGCAGCTCCACCAATTCCAGATTCGACATGCGTCTATGTTGACATCCGTCGATGCGAGCGGCAAGCTCGCAGTACATCGACAAACGTCGAACCAGCGAGCCGTGGACGGTCTTCCCGGTCTGCTGACGAAGCGCGTCCTCGCCGAGGAGATCGCCATGAGTGACATCGCCATGAGTGACAACGCCACCCCTGCCCCGGACTTCGTCGCCCCGTCCGCCGGCTGTTGCGGCCCGGTCACAGCCGAACGCCCGGCCGTGGAGGTGTCCTCCGCCGTAGCCCCCTGTTGCGGGACGGTCGAGAGCGCCTCCGCCACCGAGACGTGCTGCGACCCGGCCGCCGGGCGCGAGGCCGTCGCCGCCGGTGCCGGCTGCTGCTGACCCGTCCTCGATCCCGCCCCCGCCTTCCCCCCGCCTTCCCCCCGCCCTCCCCCCGCCCTCCCCCGCCTTCCCCCGGCCTTCCCCCGGCCTTCGGCCGGGGGTGCCCCGTCATCACCTTTCCGGAGACCCTGAGATGAGCGAGAACACCTCCGCCGGCCGGCTGCCCGTCGTCGTGGTCGGCGCCGGCCCGATCGGACTGGCCGCCGCCGCCCACCTGATCGAGCAGGACATCGAGCCCCTGGTCCTGGAGGCCGGCCCCACTGCGGGCACCGCTGTGCGCGAGTGGGCGCACGTCCGGCTGTTCTCGCCCTGGGCCGAGGTGGTCGACCCGGCCGCCGAGAAGCTGCTCGCCCCGACCGGCTGGGTCCGACCCGACGGCGCGACGTACCCCTTTGGCGGCGACTGGGCCGAGCGCTACCTGCAGCCCCTCGCCGACGTCCTGGGCGAGCGCGTCCGGTACGGGGCCCGGGTCACCGGCGTGGCGCGCGCCGGCCGGGACCGCATCGTCGACTCCGGACGTGACGAGCAGCCCTTCACCGTCCACGTCGAGCACGTCGACGGCCGCGAGGAGCGCATCCTCGCCCGCGCCGTCGTCGACGCCTCCGGCACCTGGTCCACCCCCAACCCGCTCGGCGCCGACGGCCTGCCCGCACTCGGCGAGCGCGCGGCCAACGGCCGCATCTCCTACCGCATCCCCGACCTGAAGGACCCGGCCGTCCGCGCCCGGTACGCCGGCAGGCGCACCGCCGTGGTCGGCGCCGGTGCCTCCGCGTTCACCGCCCTCGCCCACCTCGCCGACCTGGCGAAGGACGAGCCCGGCACCCACGCGGTGTGGGTGCTGCGGCGCGGCATCACCGGCTCCACCTACGGCGGCGGCGAGGCCGACCAGCTGCCCGCCCGCGGCGCGCTCGGCCTGCGCGCCAGGACCGCCGTCGAGGACGGCCATGCCAGCGCGCTGACCGGCTTCCGCACCGCCGCCGTCGAGACCGAGGGCGAGCAGCTGGTCCTGGTGGGCGAGGACGGACGCCGCAGCGAGCCGGTCGACCGGGTCGTCGTCCTCACCGGCCTGCGTCCCGACCTGTCGTTCCTCTCCGAGGTCCGCCTCGGCCTCGACGAGCGCCTCCAGGCCCCGACCGCACTCGCTCCGCTGATCGACCCCAACCAGCACTCCTGCGGCACCGTCTACCCCCACGGCGCGCACGAACTCGCCCATCCCGAGCAGGACGTCTTCCTCGTCGGCATGAAGTCCTACGGCCGCGCCCCGACCTTCCTCGCCATGACCGGCTACGAGCAGGTCCGTTCCGTCGCCGCCGCGCTCGCCGGCGACCACGAGGCCGCCGCCCGCGTCGAGCTCACCCTTCCCGAGACCGGCGTCTGCGGCGGATCCGGTCTCTTCGACCAGCCCGACGACGCCCGCGACGGCGGAGGCTGCTGCCCGGCCCCCGCCGCCCCTCAGCTCATCACCCTCGGGGCGGCACCCGAGTCGTCCTGCTCCACCACCACCGGCGGCTGCTGACCCGGGTCGTGACGACTCTTCGAGCCCGCGGGGCCGCGACCGGATCGGGGGACCGCGGATCGGGGGACCGGTCGCGGCCACGCGTCGCTCCGCCCGCCCTCTGCGTCACTCGGATCGCCGGCCGGGGCATCCTCGCCCACGCCTTCCCCGTTTGGGCCCCGGCGGGGTTTCGCGGCGATACTGGAGATGAACGCCGGGCACCCGCACGGCGGGGAGAAGGACATCAGCCATGGCTGCCGCTCCCGGAGAATCGCCGGACACCCGACGCGCCAGGATCGAAGCCCTCCGCCGGGAGGAGCGACGACACGAGCGCCGCCGCAAGATCATCTATGCCTCGGCGGCGGGCGTCATCCTCGCCGGAGTCGTCGCCGGTGGCATCTGGGCCGTGACCTCGGCGTCGGACAACGCCCCCAAGGCCGCGGTCACCATCGCCGGCGTCCAGACCTTCGGCACACTGGGACGGACCCACGTCCAGACCCCGGTGAGCTACCCGCAGACACCCCCCGTCGGCGGCGACCACAACCCGCTCTGGCTCAACTGCAACGGCAACGTGTACACCAAGCCCGTACCGAACGAGAACGCCGTGCACTCCCTGGAGCACGGTGCGGTCTGGATCACCTACAACAACAAGGCCGGTCCGGCCGACGTCGCCGCTCTCGCCGCCAAGGTGGAGGGCAAGCCGTACTCGTTCATGAGCCCCTACCCGACCGAAGCGGGGACGATCACGCTCACCGCCTGGAGTACCCAGCTGGTGGTGGACAGCGCGAGCGACCCCCGCGTGGACGCCTTCCTGACCCAGTACGTCCAAGGCCCGCAGACGCCGGAGCCCGGGGCGCCGTGTACCGGGGGACTCACTCCGTAGCCCAGTCGCCTGCCGACGAGGCGTGCTCCGCCACTCACTCGCCGCGATGGTTCGGTGTGCGCCGCGCGGCGCTTGCACCGGCACGGGGCGGGCCGTTTCCTGGAATCAGGGCGGGCCGTTGCCGAGAGCAGGAGGAGGAGAGGCCGCGATGCAGGGTGACCAGGAGGTTCTCGAGTTCCTCAATGAGCAGTTGACAGCTGAACTGACCGCGATCAACCAGTACTTCCTGCACGCCAAGATGCAGGAGAGCTACGGCTGGGTGGCGCTCGCCAGGCACACCCGGCACGAGTCCTTCGAGGAGATGAATCACGCCGAGAAACTGACCGACCGGATCCTCCTCCTGGACGGGCTGCCGAACTACCAGCGGCTCTTCCACGTCCGGATCGGCCAGAGCGTCAAGGAGATGTTCGAGGCGGACCGCCAGGTGGAGGTCGAGGCGATCGACCGGCTGCGGCGCGGCATCGTGGCGATGCGCACCAAGAACGACGTCACCTCGGCGAACCTCTTCGAGGCCATCCTGGCCGACGAGGAGGAGCACATCGACTACCTGGACACCCAGCTCGCACTGCTGGAGAAACTCGGGGAGCCGCTGTACGTGGCGCAGCTGATCGAGCAGCCGGAGGGCTGATCGCGGCACTGGTGGGGGGTGCGGGCCTCACACGTCGGCGGGCCTCACACACCGGCGGCGATGACGACGGCGTCGGTGGCGAAGCCGACCAGCAGGCCGAGCAGGATCATCCAGGTGACCAGCTCCTTCATGCCGGCGCGCCGGGCCACGGCGAGGAGTTCGATGACCACGTAGAGGATGGACCCCGCGGCGAGTCCGAGGAAGGCGATGCCGAGGGTTTCGTTGACCACCTGCCGGCCGATGAGGGTGCCGACGAAGGTGGGGCCGCCGCCGATGAGGCCGAGCAGTGCGAGGAAGCCCCAGGAAGGGCGTTCACCCTCGGCGGCGAGCGGGGCCACGATGCCGAAGCCCTCGGTCGCGTTGTGCAGCCCGAAGCCGATGACCAGCAGGAGGGCGAGGGAGATTTCGCCCTTGGCGGCGGAGTTGCCGATGGCCAGCCCCTCCGCGGCGTTGTGCAGTCCGATGCCGGTGGCGATCATCAGGGCGAGGTTCGCGGCGCGGGAGCGGGCCCGCGGGGACAGCTCCTCGGTCACGGCCGACGCGCCCGGCCCCTTGGAGAGCGGGGCGGGCGGTGCTCGGCGGCGGGCGATCCACCGGTCGTAGTGGACGAGGCCGAGAAGTCCGACGGCGAGACCGGCGGCGAGCACCAGGCCGTCCTTGGCGGCGGTGAGCCAGTGACGGTCGCCGAGTGCGGCGTCGGTCGGCTCCCAGGCGGCGGTGAGGACGTCCCAGAGCAGGAAGATCAGGATGCCGATCGCGACCGCGTTGAGGCCGGCCCGCAAGCGTGGGGCGGGGTTGCGCAGGCGCCCGATCGGTAGGCCGAGGTAGATGGTGAAGCCTGCGATGGCGCCGAGTAGGGCGATCTGCGGACCGGACATGGCTGGCTCCGAGGAAGCGCGGCGGCAGGGCGGGTTCAGGCTGCTGATAAGGCTTACCTAACAAGCCTTCCCCGATCCGACCTCGACCGCATCCCAAGGTGACCGAGGCCGAGCGCAGGACCTTCTCCGACGCGGTGAACGCGCTGGGCGAACCGCTGTCGAAGCCGGGTGCGGGGCGCGGGGTGCCGGGCGCGGGGCGGGGGTGCGGGGCGCGGGGTGCCGGGTGCGGGGTACGGGGTGCGGGGTGTGGGCCGAACGGTGCGAGTTTCGCGCGCGAACGGAGGCTCGGCGGGTGAGCCCCGTGACCGTCCCGGCCGTTGCGGTCACAGACTGTGCTCGCCCTGACGGCCGCACGAGAGGACAGACCTGTGAAACCCGCATCCCGGCGGAGACCGATCCCGCTCAGACGGCCGCTCGGCGCGGCCCTCGCCCTCTCACTGGCGATCGGTCCGCTGTTGTCGTCCGCGTACGCGTGGGCGGAGGAAGGCCCGGCCGTGTCCGCGAGCCGCGGCGGGAGCGACCAGCCGCGCGACCGCACGACCCGGCCGGGGCCCTCCACCCCCAGGGTGGTGCGGCCGCAGGTCAGAGCCCCCGGCGTGTACGTCATCGACGCGGACGCCGCCGCGAGCAGCTCGACCACGTTCGGCGAACCGTCCATCGCGATCAACCCGGCCAACCCCCACCAGATCGCCATCACCCGGTTCGCGTCCGCCGGCTCCGCCTGGAACAACAACGCCGACCTGCTCTACTCCAGCGACGGCGGGATCACCTGGACCGACGAGGCGACCATCCCGGTGCCCCCGGGGGTCGCGAACACCTCCGGGGGCCCGTGCGACCAGACCATCGACTACGGCCGCAACGGCACGCTCTACGGCACCTTCCTCACCTGCCCGCCGGGCACCGTCCAGGTGGTCTCCGGTTCGACCACCGACCCCACCCAGGCGTCGTCGTGGCGCTGGAACAACCCCACCCCCACCACCACCCAGCTCACCAGCAACACCCGCACCAACACCGACCAGCCCTGGCTGATCGTCAACCGTGACCCGACCACGGCGAGCCAGGACGACGTCTACGTCGGCTTCCAGGACTTCAACGCCACCGCGACCCAGCCGCACGACCGGGTGGCCGTCTCCCGCGGCGCCAGCCCCGTCGACTTCCCCGCCGCCAACGACCAGCCGGCGGGCATCGGAGCCCTGCAGGACGGCATCAACGGCGGCCTCCGCCTGGCCGCCGACCCGCGCAACGGCACCATGTACGCCCTCTACCAGGAGGGCGGCAGCAACACGGTCAGCCAGCCCCAGCCCGTCACCATCCGGCTCAACCGGTCGACCGACGGCGGGGCGAACTGGACGCTGGGCGGCAACACCAGCGGCATCACCGTCGCCGCGGTCAGCAGTGACCAGGGCAACCAGGGCTTCAAGTTCGGCGGGGTCAACGCCCTGATCGGCGGGGTCCACCACGCCGCCGTCGACCCGGGCAACGGCGACGTCTTCGTGGCCTACGGCGTGGACGTCTCGGGCACCAACCAGATCAGGATGAGGCGGCTCACCGACAACGGCGCGGGCAGTCTCAACGTCGGTGCCGAGGTGAACGTCTCCACCTCGACCAACGCGGCGCTGCCGTCGGTGGCCGTGCTCGGCGACGGGACGGTCGGCGTCCTCTACCTGACCTCCGACGGGAACAACACCAGCGGCTTCCCCACCTTCTCCGCGCACCTCTCCCGGAGCACCGACCACGGGGCCACCTTCACCGACACCGTCCTGCAGACGTACACCACGCAGGTCGGCACCGCCGGCGCCCCCCGCGAGCGGCTGTTCGGCGACTTCCAGCAGCTCAAGGCGGTCGGCAACACCTTCTTCGGCGCGTTCATCGGCAACCTCAACGGCGTGAACCAGACCACCGCGCAGCCGACGGACACGATCTTCTTCAGCGTGCCGCAGGCCACCACGTCGACGCTGGCCTCGTCCGTCGACCCGTCCGTCTACGGGCAGCCGGTCGCGTTCACCGCCACCGTCGTCCCGCCCCCGGACGGCGGCACGGTCACGTTCAAGGTCGACGGCACCCAGCTCGGCAGCCCGGTGGCGGTCAACACCACGACCGGGGCGGCGACCTCGGCCGGCACCGCCGCCCTGAGCGTCGGCACCCACAACGTCGACGCCGCCTACAACGGTGACCCCAACTACCAGGGCGACACCGCGATGACCCTGGTCCAGACGGTCAACCAGGCCTCCGTCACCACGACACTCGCCTCCTCGGCCAATCCGGCGGCGTTCGGGCAGCCGGTGACCTTCACCGACACCGTCTGCGCGGCGCCCCCGAGCACCGACCCGACCCTGCCGCCCTCCGGCACGGTCACCTTCCGGGACGGCACCACGCTGCTCGGCACCGGCACCCTCGCCCCCGGTGGCGGGGCACACTGCGCACAGGCCACGCTCACCTGGTCCAACCTGCTGCCCGGCAGCCACACGATCACCGCCTCCTACGGCGGTGACGGGAACTACCTGGCCGGCCCGTTGGAGAGCCTCACCCAGACCGTGGCCTGCACCCGGACCGTCACCGGCACCACCGGCTCGGTGCTCGCCACGACCGGCAGCACCTGTGTGCTGAACGCGACGGTCAACGGAACGGTGCTCGTCCAGCCCGGCGCGGCCCTGTTCGTCTCCAACTCCACGGTGGCGAACGGGATCAGCTCGCGCGGGGCGACCCAGTTCGGGGTCTGCGGCAGCCGGATCACCGGCGCGGTCAACGTCGCCGAGACCACCGGCTTCACCCTGATCGGGGACCCGGATGACGACGGATGCGCACCGAACCGGATCAGCGGCGGCATGTCGCTCGGCAACAACCGGGGCGGCGTCGAGCTGGTCTCGAACCAGATCGGCGGAACGGTCTCGGTGAGCGGGAACACCGGCCACGGCCCGTTCCCGGAGGACAACGGCACCGAGCTGGAGGGCAACACCATCGGTGGCACCCTCACCTGCAGCGGCAACAACCCGGCGCCCGTCAACGACGGCCACCCGAACACGGTGAGCCACGGCAGGCTGGGGCAGTGCGCCAACCTGTGATCGCGATCTGAGGAAGGGGCGTGGGAGGGGCCCCGGGCCCTCCGGGCCCCCTGCCCGCCTGCCCGCCCGCCAAGGGCTGGCCCCCCCAGGTGGTGTGGGGGGGGGTTTTAAACCCCCAAATAGCGCAGCCCCCATACCCCGGG